>JAAUSV010000007.1 GCA_012032525.1 Leptolyngbyaceae cyanobacterium SL_7_1 | reverse complement strand
GAAGTAGCAGATTCCGTAGAGGCATGGCAGCATGACCTTGAGCGTCTAGAAACAGCCCCAGTAGAGCTTTGAGGCTGGCTTTTTGGTAAACGGCATTAAGCAGAGGAGGCTATACACTAGCCCTTGGGCGTGTTGAAGAATGGTTTTCATGATCGTCTTCTGATTGTTTTACTACGCCCTTTCTTTCAGATTTTGGCTCACTTGGCAACCTTTATTGAGAATGGTGCAAGATCTCAGTTATCGTTTTCCAAGAAGCTGGAGAATCATATGGGGGCAATTCGGTACTTCGTCCACCACTACGATGCATCCTTACCTGTTTAGCATTACCAGGCGTTGAAAAGTAGCAAAGAGTGACAAAATAGCAGATGGGCGATCGCCTATCTATCCCATCCTCCCGTATCACAAGTTTATGAATTGGCTCCCTCTCGCTGATTGGTCGTTTGCATGGGATTTGATCGCCCAAACCCCATCCCCCACTGCAACTCCCACCCCAGTTGACATCCAACTCCTAACCAGCCAACTGGAATTCCTCAAAGACTCCAATGCGCGACTGAGCGACAGCTTTAGCCGCTTCATCACAGCCATGCAATTTGCATTGGTCGTCTTTGGCTTCCTGGGTGGAGTCATCGCTTACATCTTCGGCAAGAACCTCGATGATGCCAAAAAGTAGCCAGTCAACTGATCCAACAACAAGTTGAAGAGCGCGTTTCAACCCTCGTCAAAGCCGAAGTAGAAGATGTTAAACGCACCTTTCGTCGAGAACGCGTCATCAGCTCTACAACCGTAGATTACTATCTCCCCGATGCAACCCGCGAACCCAAAGAATTGAAGTTAGTCGAAACACGCGGGTTCCCACCAGTGCGCTTTTGTAGTGAAGAGCAACCCCTACGAAGAACCCCGGCGGATGTGGTGGTGTTAGATCTGGAAAATTGGCTGAGTGCATCGGGGCAACCCTTTTCAAACCTACCGGAAGTGGAACGGGAACACCAAGCAAAACAGGAAATCGATCGGCTTTTGGAGTTTTTACCCGCTACCACAGTTGTAGTGGTCTACGTCAGAGTGACCGTAAAATATCTCTACACCCTCCCCAAGGAGCGCTACGTTCCCCCTGCCAACAATCCAGTCACATTGGTGGGAACTGTGGCAGATGCTGCCTATGTGGCGGCTAGTGGACAATAATCTAACGCCGTCGAGAATGCTCCTCAGACTGATTGCTGATGACGTGCCACCACCGCTTTCATCCATTCAGCACTTTCCTGGGACAAAGGAGGGGAAGGGAGTTGGGTGTAATCGGGTGGTTTTGCCGTTACCGCAAGGGTCGCCAATTCATACCGCCCCCGTTCATAAACATAAAAACCTCTTGACCTTGCTCCCACTGCCAACCACTCGACCAATCGCATTGATCAGCGTATTGGCGTCAACTGGCTTTGAAAGGTGCATTTGAAAACCAGAAGCCAGAGCCAACGCTTGATCCTCCGGTTTTGCATAAGCAGTCAGCGCGATCGCCTCCAACATTCCACCCTGTTCGGGCGATCGCCTCCGAACTTGACGCATCAACTCATAGCCATCCTCCCCAGGCATGGCAATATCGCTGACTAAAATATCGAACCCTGCATGGTCTAGACAAGCGATCGCTTCCCCCACCGACCCCACCGCCGTCACTGTGGCTCCCGCTTGTTCGATCAATAGTTTGAGGGAAGTGCGGCTGTCGCTATGGTCGTCTACCAAGAGAACCTCAACCTGGTCAAGCGAAGGGATGGCAGCAGGATCGTGATTAGCTTGCTGATCAGCAATGGTGGCAATGGCATCGCTAGCCAGAGCATCGGAGGCTAACGGCAGAAACACCGTAAAGCAACTGCCTTTGCCCTCACCGTCGCTGCTGGCAATGATTTTGCCGTGGTGTAGCGTCACCAATTGGGAGACGATCGCCAGTCCTAGCCCCAATCCCCCCTGCGATCGGGTGGAGGAACTGTCGGCTTGGCGGAAATGCTCAAAATGTGGGGGAGAAATTCAGCGGCGATGCCAACGCCCGTGTCCCTGACTTGAAGCTGAGCAAACGCAGTTTGAGAAAGAGAGATCTGGGGCGAGGCGATCGACAAACGAACGGTGACTTGTCCCCCTGAAGGAGTGAATTTAATTGCATTGGTGAGCAGATTCCAAATAATTTGTTGCAACCTTTCTGGATCAGCTGCAATCACTCTCGCTGTCTCATCCAGTTGGGTGTGTAGTTGAATTGCTTTTTCCTCAGCTAATGGAAGTACGGAGTCTAAGACTGATTCAATCACGGCGATCGCATCGATCGATCGAATGGTCAGGCGCAGCTTATTTTGAATCAGGCGCGAAATATCGAGAATGTCTTCAATGAGCTTGACCTGCACTTTTGCATTACGAGCGATCGTTTGCAATGCCTGAGTTGTCGTTGCTTCATCAAATTTTTTAGTCAGGAGTAACTGTGACCAGCCCAAAATTGAGTTGAGCGGGGTGCGCAGTTCGTGGGAAACGATCGCCAAAAACTCGTCCTTCATGCGATTGGCTTCTTCGGCTTGTTTGCGAGCGGCTTCAGCGCTGAGAACTTCGAGATTTTTGGCAACCAGTTGGGCGGCTTGTTGTTGAACTTCAAGATTTTTCTTAAACAGCTCAACAAATACCGCCACCTTCGACTTTAAAATCATCGGGTCTATCGGCTTGAGCAAATAGTCTACTGCGCCAAGGGCATAGCCCCTCGATCGCAGTGCCTGACTATCGCTAAAGGCGGTCAGGAAAATAATTGGGGTGGATTGCGATCGTTGCCGCTGCCGAATTATCTCCGCCGCCTCAAATCCATCCATGCCCGTCATTTGCACATCCAGCAAGATCACCGCAAAGTCTTGATCGAGCAAACACTTTAGGGCTTGTTCTCCTGAAGAGGCAGTCACCAACCGTTGCCCTAGTCCGCTGAGCATCGCTTCTAGGGCAATGAGATTTTCGGGGCGATCGTCCACCAAAAGCACACTAACTTGGGATTGGGATTGCATAGAGACAACGCCTTAAGAGATAGCGCCCTAAATAACCAGGGGAAATCATTGGATTGACACCGCTAGCTGCTCATCGATGCAGCCAAACTCGGATGAGGGAGAGTAGGTGCACCGTATCGACTGGCTTGGTAATGTAATCGGAGGCTCCGGCTTCAAGGCATTTCTCCCGATCGCCCTTCATGGCCTTGGCGGTCAAGGCGATGATCGGCAGAGAGGCAAACTGGGGGATTTGACGAATGGCTTGGGTGGTTTCGTAACCATCCATTTCTGGCATCATCACATCCATCAACACCAGATCGATATCGGGATGATTTTGTAATGTGGCGACGCCATCTCGACCATTTTCGGCGTAGAGCACCTGCATGGTGTGCCGTTCTAGAAGGCTAGTCAGGGCAAAGATATTGCGAATATCATCATCCACAATCAGCACCTTTTTACCCACCAAGACCGGATCACTCTGTTGCATTTGTTCCAGCATTTGTTGCTGAGGTGCAGGCAGGTTGGACTGAAGGCGGTGCAAAACAGTGCAGTTTCGTCTAAAAGCTGTTCGGGCGATCGGGCATCTTTGATAATGATTGTGTCTGAGATCCGGCGCAGTTGGATCTCCTCTGAGGGCGTCAGTTCTGTGCCCGTGTAGATCACGATCGGCAGATAACCCAGTTCTGGGCTTTGCTTGATCTGCTCAATCAGCTCAAACCCATCCACATCCGGCAAGACTAAATCAAGCACGATACAGTCAAACCGCCCTGCATTCAGGGCGGCGAGTGCCTCTGCCCCAGTGCCAACGGTGGTAATATCCACATCCGCATTGCCAATTAGTTCTGCCATGCTCTGGCGCTGGAGTTCGTTGTCTTCGACAATCAGCAACGCCTTGACGGGGCGATCGACAAACTCGCGAATTCTGGCGAGGGCATTTAGCAGCACATCGCTACTGATGGGCTTTTGCAAACAGGCGATCGCCCCCTGCCGCAGACAGCGTTGCAACCCTTCTTCCACCGACATAATATAGACCGGAATATGGCGGGTGGCAACATCATGTTTCAGCCGATCTAATACTGTCCAGCCATCCAAAATCGGCAGGCGCAGATCGAGCATGATCGCCGTCGGTTTAAATTGCTGTGCCATCGCCAAGCCGACGTTGCCCCGCGTTGCCACTAACCCCTTAAACCCTTGCTCTCGCGCCAGATCCAGCAGGATGCGGGCAAAATTTAGATCGTCTTCGATGATCAATAGGGTGCGATCGCCGGGTTGAATGGCTTCGCGATCGTCTTCTAAGTCGATCGGCAATGGCGCATGCAAAACCGGAGCCGCTTGAGAGAGCGCGGTGGGCAGTGCAGGGACTCGATCGGGTGCTGGGGTGCTGGCAGGGTAGTCCAGCGACTCTTGCCGCACCAGATAGGTCTGGGGCAGATAGAGGGTAAAGGTGCTGCCCCTGCCCAGTTCGCTGGTCAGGCGAATCTCACCCCCCAACAAGCGGGTAATTTCCCGGCTGATCGACAACCCCAATCCGGTGCCGCCATAGCGACGAGAGGTGGTGCCATCGGCTTGTTGAAACGCTTCAAAAATCACCTGTTGCTTGTCGGGGGCGATGCCGATGCCTGTGTCAGAAACAGCAAACGCAATCACCCCATCTGCCTGATTCAAAGTCTGATGGTCGTGGCTCCAACCCTGGGTTGCCAGCGTGATCTCTAGCGTCACCTCTCCTCGCTCGGTGAACTTAAACGCATTCGATAGCAAATTTTTTAACACTTGCTGCAATCGTTTTGAGTCGGTGTAGAGGGTGCGCGGTAAGGTCTCGTTTAGATGAATCTGAAACCCAAGCTGGCGATCTTGGGCAACTTGGCGGAAGACGCGATCGAGGTGATGGCGCAAGTCCACAAACGAGGTCGGCTCGATTTCAACCGACATGGTGCCCGACTCAATTTTGGCTAGATCGAGGATGTCGTTGATCAGCCCCAACAGATCGTTGCCGGAGGTGTAAACCGTGTGGGCATACTCCACCTGTTTCGCCGTCAGCGTGCCCTCGCTATTTTCCGAGAGCAATCTTGCCAGAATTAGCAGACTATTGAGGGGAGTGCGTAGCTCATGGGACATGTTTGCCAAGAATTCAGACTTGTACTTAGAACTCAAGGCAAGTTGTTCCGCCTTTTCTTCGAGCGATCGCCTGGCTTGCTCAATCTCTTGATTTTTGCGTTCAACTTCGCGATTTTGTAGCGCTAATAGTTCTGCTTTTTCTTGCAGTTCTTCGTTGGTTTGCTGCAATTGTTCCTGTTGATTTTTTAGCAAGTCTTCCGAGGCTTTGAGCGATCGGGCTTGCTGTTCTAGGCGCTGATTGGTGCCCGTCAGCTCGGTTTGCTGCGTCTGCAATTCTTCTGCTAGCGACTGCGATTGCTTGAGCAACTCTTCGGTGCGCATACTGGCGGCGATCGTATTTAGCACGATCGCAATACTTTCGGTGAGCTGATCAAAAAGGTGAGATGAATCTCGCTAAAGCGCCGGAACGACGCCAACTCGACCACCGCCGTCACCTGACCTTCAAACAATACAGGCAACACGACCGCATTCAGGGGCGTAGCTTCCCCCAACCCAGAGCTGATTCTAATGTAATCCTGCGGCACTTCGGTGATCAAAATTCGCTCTTTTTCTAAGGCACACTGCCCCACCAAGCCTTCGCCCAGCTCAAAGCGATTGCCCAGATGTTTGCGTTCTCGGTAGGCGTAGGTGCTGAGCAGTTTTAAGTAGGGGGAGTTGGTTTCGCTGGTCTCCATCAGATAGAAGACCCCGTGTTGGGCGGAGACGAGGGGGGCAAGCTCCGAGAGAATCAGCTTGGACACCGCTTCTAGATCCCGCTGCCCCTGCAACATCCGGGTAAATTTTGCCAGGTTGGTTTTTAGCCAGTCCTGCTCAGTGTTCTTTTGAGTGGTTTCGCGCAGGTTGGCAATCATCTGGTTGATGTTGTCCTTGAGGATTGCCACCTCTCCCTGGGTTTCCACGGCGATCGATCGGGTGAGATCGCCCTTGGTTACCGCCGTTGCTACCTCGGCGATCGCCCGTACCTGGGTGGTCAAATTCGCTGCCAATTCATTGACGTTGTCGGTCAGGTCGCGCCATGTGCCCGATGCCCCCGGCACTTTTGCCTGACCGCCCAGTTTGCCCTCAATCCCCACCTCACGGGCAACGGTAGTCACCTGGTCGGCAAAGGTTGCCAGGGTATCAATCATTTCGTTAATCGTGTCTGCCAGGGTCTCGATCTCGCCCTTAGCATCGAGCATCAGCTTGCGCTTCAGGTCGCCATTGGCAACCGCCGTCACCACCTTGGCAATGCCACGCACCTGCGCCGTCAGGTTGCTTGCCATCGAATTCACATTGTCCGTCAGGTCTTTTCCAGGTGCCGCCACCCCCGGTCACCTGCGCCTGACCGCCCCAGCTTGCCTTCGGTTCCCACTTCCCGCGCCACCCGTGTCACCTCCGAGGCAAAGGAGTTGAGCTGATCCACCATCGTATTGATCGTGTTTTTTAGCTCCAGAATCTCCCCTTTCACATCCACCGTGATTTTTTTGGAGAGATCGCCCTTGGCTACCGCCGTGGTGACTTCGGCAATGTTGCGTACCTGCGCCGTTAGATTGCCCGCCATCGAGTTCACACTATCGGTCAAATCCTTCCAGGTGCCCGCCACCCCAGGAACTTGGGCTTGCACCCCCAGTTTGCCCTCGGTTCCCACTTCCCGCGCTACCCGTGTCACCTCGGAGGCAAAGGAGTTGAGCTGATCCACCATCGTATTGACAATTTGGGCAGTTTGCAGAAACTCCCCCTGCAAAGGCTTGCCGTCAATTTCCGTGGCGATCGTCTGCGACAAATCCCCCGTAGCCACCGATCGAATCACCCGCGTTGTCTCTGCCATCGGCTGCACCAAATCGGTGATCAGCGTATTTACCGATGTCACACTGGCTCTCCACGCGCCTTTTGCCCCCACCAATGCTGCCCGTTCATCGATCTTGCCCTCTTTGCCAACCACGGTACTGATGTGTTCCAGTTCCGTTGCCATTTGCTCATTCATCTCAATGATGTCGTTGAGCGTGTCAGCAATTTTTCCCGTCAACCCCGTCTGGTCGGTTGGCATCCGGGCGGAAAAGTTGCCTTTTTTGACTTCAATTAGAACGTTGAGCAGTTGCTTTAAATCAAGACTTTCGGTGTCGTTAGCGGCAAGTGCGGTTGACATAGGGATATTTCGTACTGTAGGGCGATCGCAATCTATACCCCTGGTAGGATAGGCTAGCTAGGGTTATATCCCCCCTATTGTCTGAGACGGCTGTGTTATTACAGTTCTTTCCAAAGACGTATTGATCGCGCTCGATTTCCTAATCTAAAGACAGATCTCAATTTGCTTTGCCTTAGCCTAGCTGACGGGCGATCGCCAAACCCTTTACTCCTACCAACAAAAAAGGTAACTGCGCAACTGAGGGTACTTGGCAGCGTAGGAAAAACCACAGATGATCCAAGAGATGACAGAACTTCCCGACCCCAGGCAACTGCTCCCAGAGGCGAAAGATGCCTTGACTGAGGCGCTATGACAAGTAGTTTCTTTCGTAGATCGATGGCTACCTCTTCATCAACGCTCAAATTCTGGTAGTCCTAAACTTGTAATGATTTTGGTGGTGCGGGCGGCGCCCGCACCACCCAAAATCATTACTCAAATACCACTACCCAAATTCTTACTAGAAATTTAGATTCCACTTGCACTTGCTCCATCTGAGTCACCAAAAGCTAATTTTTTGGTTTCATGATTGCTCTTTCATCTGGCTCAGTCGTTCTTGCTCCTCCCGGAGCCACTGTTTAAGAGTATCTTCTGAGGGCAGTGCAATCAGATAGCGAGAGACGAATAATTGATTGTCCAGTCCTGCGGTTGCATATCTAACAGTTTCAGCATCCCTTTCGGCACATAGGATTAAACCAACTGGAGGATTTTCGTGTGGGTAAGCTACATTCTCTCGTAAATAGTTGAGGTAAAAGTTCATTTGTCCAGCATAGTCGTGCTTAAATTTTCCTAACTTAAGGTCGATCGCAATTAGGCACTGAAGGGCACGATGGTAGAACAAAAGGTCAAGAAAATGATGTTCGCTTTCGACGGTCATACGGAATTGTCGTTCAACAAAACAGAAATCTCGACCAAGTTCCTGCATGAACTCTTGAAGATGGTTAATCAGGGCTTGCTCTAGGTCAGTTTCACTGTAGACAGATCGTTCCGCTAGTCCTAAAAACTCCAAAATATAAGGATCACGGATAAGCGTTTGTGGGCTATCGACCAACTGCCCTTGTTGGGTTAGAGTGAGAACTGCTGCTTTATCCTTAGACAACCCAATCCGCTCATAAAGCATGTTGTTCATCTGCCGCTTCATTTCTCGAAAAGACCAATTACTCTTGACAGCTTCCAATTCGTAAAAAGCTCGTTTGAGGCGATCGTCAATCCGGCAAAGCTCCAACAGATGTGACCAGGACAGAGTTGCAAAAAGTTTCTGGTAATAGTTTGCATCCTGCCATAATAGTGGTGGTTCAACTTGGGCACGGCTCTGCAAAGATGGAAACGAGAGAAGACTTGTAGTTGAAACCTCAATTGCATTGGCAGTAGCTTCAGTGCCCTCTCTATTCAATTCACCAGACACTGTGTGGTGAAAATCGGTGAGAGAAAAGCTTGCAGAAAATAATAATTGGGGTAGGATGCTGTCTTCGGATAAATGAGGATGTACAAGAGCAAACTGCCGAAAGTTTCTCAAATTACTGGTAGCTAAGCCTGTAATCCCCTGCCTTTTCAAGTCTTTTGCGAGGGTTTCGATCAATTGAGTTCCATAGGCAGCACGATCGACTCCATTTTGTTCATATTCAATAATATAAGCTCCGATTAACCAGTTGCGAAGCGTGAGGGTTTGGTTAACAGCACGAGCAACAGCACCTTGGCTAAAACTGTTGACGTAGTTAATTCCGGTTAGGAGACGATTGTACTCCACTCACAACGTTCCTTTGGTACTAAATTACTAGATCGAATCATAATATCACGCCTGTGTTCTGCTTACTGCTGCCAGTGTCACGATCGCACCACGCCTGCATCAGTCCGATTCGTTTGATTCCGAGTGCAAACCAACAAACGCTGACCTTGTTTCTGCAAGGTTCCTATCATCCAGATTGGTTGACTCAACCCAGCGGTGCTCGCTGTGGGTTTATGGCGAAATTACAAACCATTACCATCCCACCAATCGAGAGATTTGAGTGGATACTGTCGAGGGATTGAAGGGTTTTGTGATCGCTCCCGCAAATCCCATTTCGCGAAGCTGCTTGACTGTAAACCAGTTGGCTCTAGCAGTAATCAGCAAAATCGGAGTTGATGCAGTCGCTGAGTATTGCTTTAACTGCTCAATGAAGATCAGTGCATCGATTTCTGAAGTCGCAGTGTCAAGTAGGATGACATCAGGACGAGTTGCAATACACGCATCAACGCCCTCTCGAATTGAGGTTACAGGCGTAACTCTCCAACCTCCAAATTCGCTGAGACAGGCATATAGTACTTCTCGAATGCTAGTTTCAGGTTCAATCAATAGAATCAATTTGTTGGGCATATGCAAAACCCTTGTGTCACTAGAAAGCAAACAGCTTTTGTAAGGGTTCCTTATCTGAGTGACCGCCTCAGAAACCGATTGAGCATTTCTTGAACCTGAAAATGCGGCTAAAAATCCAGGTGCAAATCTTCAAATATTTACCAGGAAACCGCGCTCATTACCTCCATCGCAGTCTAATTGACTGATAAAACATTTTGCGTAGGTTGGGTTGAGGAACAAAACCCAACGCTGGCATGGCTAAGGTGTTTCGATGAATCAATTTCTAGATTAGAGCAAGAAGATATGAAACTAATATAAACAAGTGGTTGCAACTTACACTTTTGCTTAAAACCAGTGGAAAGACCCAGAATTGCCTATAAAGTCGGCAATTCTGATGTTGCGGTTTTATTTTGAATTGTGACGATCGCCCGACACGCTCCAACCCAATATTTCCGCCATCTGCATCCAAATTGTCATCGGATCAAACGGCTTGGTAATCACGCCTGCAACATTGAGTTTTGTCAATCGATCGCGATCGCTCGCCAGCACCTTCGCGGTTAATACGACAACTGGAATTTTTTGCGTTTTAGGATTGGCTTGAAGTTCTGCACAAAGCTGAAATCCATCCATATCGGGCATTGAAATATCGAGCAAAATTGCATCTAGAGTTTCGGTTTGAGCGGTCTTTAAGCCTTCGATGCCAGATGCTGCCGCGATCGTTTGCCAACCCGCAAATTCCTCAAACGCAATCTGTACAACCGCACGAATATCTTGTTCATCATCCACAATCAAAACTCGCTTAGTCACTTTCTTGTCCCATTAACGGCAATGCAACATAAAACGTGCTTCCCTCACCCAGACTACTTTCGACCCAAATTTGTCCGCTATGCTGCTGCACAATTTTTTTGCAAATGGCTAGCCCCAGCCCGGTTCCTGCTTTTTCGCGAGAATCAGAGACATCCACCTGTTGAAACTGCTCAAAAATCACTTCAAGTTTGTCTTCAGGAATGCCGCGCCCTTGATCTTTTACGGTGAAAAGAATGTGAGGCACTGAGAATTGATTTTCATCCGCCGCTTCCGCCTTCAGCCAAACTGTATCTCCTGGCGCTGAAAATTTGATGGCGTTGCTGAGTAGATTCGTCAGCGTTTGCACGATCGCTCCCGATGCCGCCCACAGGGTTTCAGAAATTGAAGTGCAGGAAATGGTGACGTTTGACTGATCAGCAATCGCCTGTACGCTATCAACGGTCTGCTGGATCAAATCGGCAATGCGACACGGTTCCATCACCAGCTCAACTTTGCCAGATGCTAATCGCTCTAGCGTCAGAATGTCATTGACTAGGGCAACGAGGCGATCGCTATTGTTGATGGCGATATGGAGCATGTGCTGTGCTTTTTCGGGTCGATCGTTAAAAACACCAGAGCCTAAAATGCCCAATGCCCCCCGAATTGAAGTCAGGGGGGTGCGAAGTTCGTGGCTGACGACGGAAATAAACTCATCTTTCATCCGCTCAACTTTGAGCGATCGCGAATGTCTTGGGTGTGTGCCACCACATAAAGGAGTTGTCCGTCTTGATCACGAATTGGAGCGGCGTTTAATAGAACGGGAATGATGATTCCCTGCTTGGTGATGTATCGTTTTGTGATTTGAAACCCACAAATTTCCCCTGATATCATCTGCTGAAACCCTGCAAGCTCTGCTTCTAAATCAACGGGATGGGTAATCTCTTGAAAAGTCAGGGAGAGTAATTCCGGTTCGGTGTAGCCCAACAGATGGCAGTAGCAGGTATTCACCTTGATGTACTGTCCAGTTTGTGAAATTAGCGACACTCCGATCGGGGCATCATCAAACGCTCTGCGAAACTGCGCTTCACTGGCGCGGAGGGCTGCCTCGGTTTGCTTGAAATTGGTGATATCGACTTCGATGCCATCCCAGACCACGCGATCGTCTGCCAATCGGCGGGGGGTTTCGCGAATCCAAGACCACTGGATGCTGCCGTCTGCGGTATGATTTCGCATTTGTAGCTCAAACGGAGCCTCGGTTTGGATTGCCTGCCGCACCACCTGCATCGCGGCGGCAATGTCTTCCTCAAACCCAACGGTGCGAAGTAGTTGAGGATTTTGCATCACCTCCTCCGGCTGGAGACCGAGCAATCGCTCAACCCCGGCACTAATGTAGGTGTAGGAAACTCCCTCCGGCTCGTAGCTGCACTGATAGATATAGCCTTTGGGCAAATTGTCGCCGCTCGCCCGCAGCATCGCTTCTCGCTCTTGCAAAATCGCTTCTGCCTGTTTACGTTCTGCCAGTTCGCTCTGTAACTGTTGATAAAGGTTAGCCTGATCGATCGCGATCGCCAACTGGTTGCAAATTTGCTGCAAGAAATCGGCTTCGGAAGGTTGCCACTGGCGATAGTGCGAACAGGCGTGAACGATCAGCAGACCCCAAACGGACGAAGATGCACCGCAAGTGCGGACGATCGGTGCCACAATTTTCGATTTCACACCGATCGCTTGCATAGATTCCGCCAGAGACGCTGCCCCTGCATCTGTCGCACTATCCGGCACAATCAGCGGCTTTCCCTGTCGGTACTGTTCGTAGCACTCGGCGGGAAAGCGTTCATCTTCCCAGCGCGTCTGGTTTGTCACTGGATAGGCTGGCAGAACGGCTGCTTGAATCACCTGCCCTACGCTGGCGGAATGCAGCCGGAAAATCAAGGCGCGATCGGCTTTTAGAGTTTGCTGCACCTCGTTGACTGTCGTCGCCAAAATTTGATTGAGATCGAGCGATTGCCGAATATTTTGCGTAATTGTCGCGAGTGAATGCTCTGCTTCTGCCTGCGATCGCAGCCGTTGCTCTAGCTGTTTGCGATCGGTAATGTCGTCTGCCAGCCCCACAAGGCGTGAAGGGTTGCCGTCTTGTCATAGACAACCGAAATTTCGGTTGAGATCCAGCGCACTGCGCCATCCGCTCGGATGATGCGATACTCTCGTCGCACTTCACCCGCGTAAGCTTGCTGCCGCACCGATTCCAGCACTCGTGCTCGGTCTTCCGGGTGCACGCTATCTAGCCAGGAATCAGGATTTTCATACAGGCTCTCAAGGCTACGTCCCCACAATTTTTCATAGCCCGGACTGGCATAAAGGTATTTGCCAGTGGGAATCGCCCGCACGAAAAATAGCTGATTGATCGTGTGGGCAACTTCACGGAAGCGTTCTTCGCTCTGTTGTAGGGCAAGTTCAGCCGCCTTGCGATCGCTGATGTCTCGATGCACCACCAGCACACAGTTCTGCCCTTCCAGCATCCGTAGTTCGGCAGACAGCAGAATCGTTTTGACCTCCCCGGCGTTGGTGCAAACCTCAACTTCCAGATTGCGAACGCTCCCCTGCTGGGCGAGTAACCCTTTGTACTGTTCCCGATCGCTCAAATCACGCCACAGACCCAGTTCCGTAGCCGTGCGATCGATGATTTCGCTGTGGGAATAGCCAAAAAACTGAAGCAGACTTTCGTTGGCTTCTAGAAGGCGTCCTTCAGGAAAGCTGGCGATCGCCACCGGATCAGGGCTGGCATGAAAGACAACGGTGAATTTTTCCTCGGATTCAAATGAGGCGGTTTGGAGGCGATCGAACGAGGATTGCAGTTGATCCGCCATCTGGTTAAACGTCTGTGCCAGACAATTGACTTCATAAATGGGGCTGGTGAGGGGCAATCGTCGATCGAGATTGCCTGCGGCGAGGTCTCGGCTAGCTCGGTTTAACTGGACAAAGCGGCAGGTGAGCCGATCGGCAGTAAGCAGTCCCAGCCCGATCGCGCCCCCCAGTGTTAGCAGACAGAGCAATAGTGTGGTGGCTTGATTGGCGTGAATCGCTGCCATAAAATCGGATTCTGGCACCACCATGACAATCAGCCAATCCAATCCGTATCGATCCTGAAACGGAATCACCCGCACCCATTGGTTTGACTGCGACTGCTCGATTGTGAATTGCTGAGTCTCACCAATCCGAGTTAGATCGTCAAAGCGGGCATTAAGCTGTGCCATCGTGTTTCGCATTGTCGGATCTTCGCTCTCTCCAGCGTTGATCCGTTCGGCTGCTCCAGCCTGCGTTTCGGTGATGGGCTGGTTTGTAGAACTGGCGACCAAAAATCCCGATCGCTCCACAATAAACACCTGCCCGGATGGACTCAATTTCAAACCCGATAGGAAATGACTCAACCCTTTCAGATTGATATCTGCGGTCAAAATCCCTCGGAGTTTGCCAGAGTCGGTGTAAACGGGGAGTCCGGCAGAAATTCCCAGCACTTGTAGATCGCTGATGTATTGATAAATCGGACTCCAGGTCGCCTCCCCTGCCTCTGCGGGGGTTTCATACCAGGGTCGAGTTCGGGCATCATAATTCTCGGAAATAGTTTTCGTTTCGGTGATCTGCCCGTCAGTATTGGTGACTGAAAGCGTGTACTTTCCCCTAGCGAATTGGGCAGTCCGATAAACGTTCATGGTGACGGGTCCGGGGATCAGGCGACGACCGGAGCCAACCATACCGCCCCGATTGTTACCCATCGCGATCGAGGTGACATCGGGAAACCGTAGCAGTTGTATCCAGAAAAACTTTTCTAGGGGTTCTGGATCTGTAGTCTCAAAGCCGGGGAGTTGACCCAGACGAATACTATCTGCATTGAGTTGGTTGATCAGGTGAGGCACGGCAAGCGATCGCTCCAGGTAAAGCACCGTTTGGTTGCCCTTTTCCTGCATCAGTTGACTGGCTAAATCAGTCACCGTCTGCTCCCCGTTGCGGTGGGACAGATAGCCCACCAGCGTTGTCGCTCCCACCGTCAGCAGCACAAACGGAACCGTCAACGCCCAGCGTAGCGGCACATTGGCGATCGGGCGGCGAAAGTTGGCAAGGGCGATCGGCATGGGAAAGGCTGAGAGAAAAATTCTACTAGTTGTAATGTACCTCCGAATCTTTGTTGCGCGTGAACTGAACCCTGCACCATCTTTTTTCTCAATAACGACCAAGCTTTCATATCACTTTCATAGAAGTTTCTTCTATACTTAGATTTCCTGGTTTGGCAGAGGCTTTTGCAGTGTTAAAGCTTTTCGGTGATGAAACTTCAAGCCGGACGATTGGGGAGATTGCCCGTTCTTTCCGTTGGTTGGGATGGATAGGCTTCTGGCTACAAGCGGTATTAGGATTTATTCCCATCTTGGTCGTTGTCACAACTGTTTTAATGAAGCCAAGACAGCCGCCGGTTGGTGGGTTTTCCCTCGGTCTGGTGTTGGCGATCGTCTGTATAGTCATCCTAGTTTTCAGCGCTTTCTGGTGTTTTCGATACACACAACTCGCTGATAGGCTGGAAGAACGAGATGTACGTCCGGCTAAATTCCAGGTGATTCAAGACGTGAAAGTTGGACTAGTTGCCAATATTGGCATTATGTCGATCGCGGTCTTCATCGCCTAGGGCGAGTTGGTGCATTGACCTTCAAAATGTTAACGCTGCCCCAAGGTGCAATGGTCGTTGCTCCCAATCAGATTGGCACAACGTTGGCATCACCGGGCGCACTGATTACGCCATCCAACATGATCGCAATTCAAGCAATGGTGAGTACGATCGCTGCTGGATTAGCGGGTGCTGTGATTGCGCTGATTCTGCTTCATCGCATCGGTCAACATCGCAATTCCTATGAATAGCTGATGGAAAAAGCGATCGCTCACTTCCTATCAATTTCATATTTTCTTGTTTTAATCTAACGATAAATAATTTCCAATTTGCTTAAAAATTGCAACACAGGATTGATTGTTGTTGTTGCAATCTCTCCGACACCCCAATGAAATGAACTCAACCATGAACACGAACATGATGGCTTGTAAATGGATGCAACGGGCGATCGCAGTTGGAGCGATCGCGGTCAGTCTATTCGTAACTGAAGCGGCTTTCTCTCCGGCTGATGCGGCTCAAAGTTTTACTTGCAGCGGACAAATGACTAATGGATGGAGCTACAGCGCTGAGTTTGTGGATGGTCGCTTTACACAAATTCGTTGGAATCGATCGGGTCAGCCGCCCCAAGTGTCTACCCTCACCTTTGATACCACAAACAGCCAGGGAGAACCGATTTACCGAGGAAGTTTCTTAGCGGCGACGGCTGTAACGTTGATTGATTTGGGGAAAGGAAATGTACGATCGGGTTCACAAGTTTCAGTTGGCGTAGAAGAGTGGGGCTGGTCTAGAGGAAACTGCGGCACTTGATTTGCCTAAAGTGAAACTGACGAGTAATTTTTGCCGAGTAATTTTAAGGAGAACCCCCCATGGTTACAACATTACAAACCCTCACATTTCTCTTTGGCACTGCGTTTATTTTCGGTTTCTTTAGCCGCGACATCAAGGCAATTTTTCCATCCCCCCACCCGGCACCAGATGGCGGGACACCCCCAACGCCTGATGTTCCCCCCGCCCCACCCCAGTAGGAGCGGGACTGATCCCGCTCCCCTATCCGATCTATGTGTCATCCGCCCCATCACTCGGTGGCAAGAGGTTTGGATCGGGAGGAGGCAACAGGTCTGTCAGTTTTAGATTCCAGCCAAAGGCTTGATTGAGTTCTCGATCGAGCCAAATTGCTGTGAGTTGGAACGGCAGCAGTAAGATAGCAATCAATCGATTCAGAATAATGGCAGGGGTTGGTTGATCGGCTTCTAGGTGTTCCCGCAACCAGTGTCCACTGTGGTAGCCCAATAGCCACACAAACACAAACACTCCCAAAATCGAGATGCCAATCAATAGCAGCAGGCGGAGCAGCAGAATAAGGATTTGTCCAGTTTTCCAGGTGGCTTCCTTATAAATTTTGCCCGTGTCACGGCTAGTGATGGTTTGCCAAAGTTCCTCCGTTTGGCAGTAGATCGCATTCCACCACCGCCGAGCAGCTTCAGCGGGGGGCGGGATTGTGGGAAAGCTGGACGGTTGGGCTGAAGCGCATCCATGAAACAGAACCTCCAAAGAGAATCAATAGGCTGATTGATGGGCGATCGATCGAGCAAACTCGCCAAGCACACCTCAAATTGTGTGATCAAATTGGGTCGAGTGGCGCGAATCACCTACTTCTTAACAGTGTGAACAACCTTGAATGAACAACTATTACGTATCTAGAGGAAATAGTTACAAATCTGGGCAAACCGGGAAACAGGGAGTATTCTTGCCTTAGAAAACCGTACTTGGCTGCCTTAGACCCCTTCCTATTCCTGTTGATTGGTCGAACTGAATCACACTCCAGATTCAGTGGTCAGCGATCGCGTCAATCAGTTTAGTTTTGCTACTGTAAGGGTTTTTCAAGCAATAGTTTTTCCAAGCAATAGTTTACGAGGATAATTTAGCGATCGATTTTTCAATTTCAGTCTAAGAGGATGTCTGAAAAGTGACAATTGTGATCCGAACCGCCCTCCCAACCCCCCAAACTTGGGAGGACTTAGGGGGCGAACATCAAGCGATTCATACTTCTCAGATATCCTCTAAACAAAACAGTCCTAATCTTTAAGATGGAGTGGCAATGACTTCTTTCCCTCGTGCCCCACGGTTGGTCAAAGGTGCGATCGTTGCCGTTGATCCCAAAACAAATCGAGTCGATCGATCGATCGCCTTTCAATACAATCCTGAAACACTTTCTCGTAGCCTGCAAATCCAGGTGGCAGAGGGTGAAGGCAATGCCAGAGCGGAGGCATTGCGCATTAAAGGTGCCCCGATCGAGACCTTTCGACTAGACATTGAAATTGACGCGAGCGATCGACTGGAGCAAGCCGAGCAAACGGCAGTCAGTTTAGGGATTTATCCCCAACTGGCGGCGCTAGAATCCCTGGTATATCCCGACATCAATGACGTGATCAAAAACATGTCGGGGGCTGCTAATGGGGAACTCGAAATTGTACCCCTAGAAGCCCCAATGACGCTCCTCGTTTGGGGCAAACGCCGCGTTTTACCCGTGCGGATTACCGATTTGAGCGTGGCAGAAGAGGCGTATGATGTCAACCTCAATCCAATTCGTGCCAAAATCACCCTCGGCTTGCGCGTCCTTACCTACGACGATTTGCCCTGGAAGCAGCGTGGCTCAACCCTATTTGTCACCCACCACCGCGAAAAACAAACCCTAGCGAGACAAAGCAGCCTGTCCACGGCGGAGGCGACCAAAGTCACCCAGGTCAATATCGCAGGGCTTTAGCATTCACCTACACTCCACCGCCCCCGTTCCTATGTTTGATCCCAACAGTCGTTACTACTCCCTCGAAACCGCCGAATACACCACCGCCGACGGGCGCAAAATTGCCTACAAGCGACGGCGATTTTTGCCCCAGGGTGAGACGTTGCCGCTGTCCTCAGAAATCACCGTGTCCCGTGACGATCGCCTCGATTTGGTTACAGCAAAACTGCTGGGCGACGCGGAGCAATTTTGGCAGATTTGTGACGCCAACAACGCCATGAAGCCAGAAGAGTTGCTGGTGGAAGCTGTGCAGGTGTTGCGAATTCCGATTCCCCAACCACCCTCTCAGGCGTAAGGGTAGGGCGTTATGTCTGGCATCACCGTCACTTTGCGAATTGGTAAAACACCCCAGCTTGCTCCCCGCTTGCTGATGGAAGCGCTACAACGTGTGGAAGTGAGCCACAGCGATAGTAGCCAATCGGGATTTCAACTGGTATTTCAAGTAGGGCGATCGGGGGGGCGCGATCGCCAGGATGATCCGCTACTCAAAAGCCCATTGCTGACGCCGTTTAACCGGGTGATTTTGGTGATCACAATTCAAGCGCGGGCGCGGGTGTTGATGGATGGCATCATTACTCGCCAAGAGTTTGCCCCCGGTGGAGAGCCGGGGCGATCGACCCTGACGATTACTGGCGAAGATGTCAGCGTCATGATGGATCAAGCCAGCGCTAAGCAGGAACAACACCCGCAGCAAAGTGAAATGGCGATCGCCCGCAAATCATCAGTAGCGCAGACTATGCCAAATACAAACTGATTGCCGATGTGCAAACGCCGCCCACCAACATTACCCCCTCTCGCAACGATCGCATTCCCGCCCAATCCGGCAGCGATTTGGCATACCTGCGGGAATTGGGGGAGCGGTTTGACTATGTCTTTTTCATCACCGCCGGACCGGGGGTTGGGCAAAATACCGCCTACTGGGGACCGCGCCCCCGTGGGCGGCGATCGCAGGGGGCAATCACGGTGGATATGGGACCGTTTACCAATGCCAGCGGGGTGAATGTCCAGTTTGATGCCCAAGCAGCGACCCAACTCGAAGGACGCATTCAAGACCGCCGCACCAATCAGATTCAACCATTACGGGTGGCAACGAGCGATCGCCAGCCCCTCTCCCAGCAATCGGTTTTGCAGCTTCAGCAGCGCCAAAGCGTCCGCCGGGTGCAGACCTACGAAGAAACGGGGCATGAATTGGCACGGGCACAGGCGCGGACGCAGGGCATGGTGAATCGCTCAGCCGAGACGGGCATCACCGTGACGGGGGAGCTAGATACGTTGCGCTATGGCGATCTACTACGGCTGCGAGAATTGGTGACGCTGCGGGGCATGGGCAACACCCATGATGGGCTGTACTACGTCAAAAATGTCACCCACCGGATTGGCAAAGGCGAATACCAGCAGAGTTTTACGATCACCCGTGAGGGACGCAACAGCACTGTATCCAGAGTTGGGAGGTAAGCGAGTGCGCAGATTTTTTGGCAAGTATCGCGGTAAAGTTGCCGCCGTAGTCGATCCGCTGCACTTGGGACGCATTCAAGTGGAAGTGCCCGCGATTTTGGGGAGCGATCGCCTGGCTTGGGCACTGCCGTGTACACCCTACGCCGGACGTGACATTGGTTTTTTTGCGATTCCCCCCATCGGCTCCAATATCTGGGTGGAGTTTGAAGGCGGCGACCCCGACTACCCGATCTGGAGTGGCTGCTTTTGGGGGAGCGATCAATTGCCAGAAGCTGCCAGAGTTAGTGAACCCGTCAAAGTCCAGGTGTTTCGGGTAGCAGGAATTACCCTGACCTGGAGCAATTTGGGGGATAACCAGGGAGTGACCTTGGAGGTGACCGATCCGGTGGTGGAGCGTCCGCTCAAGTTGGTTTTTAATGCGGACGGGATTGAGCTAAACAACAACGATCAAACCACGATCAAGATTAAAGCCGATGTGATCGAAGTCAAAAATCGTGCCAACTCCACTCTGACGGTGGCGGCGGATTCGATCGAGTTACAGGAAAGTGCGATCGCCATCAAACTTACCGCCAGCAGCATTGAACTAAACTGTTCCCCCGCCAAGCTAGCCCTCGGTACGACGTCGGGCATCGAGATCAGCAATGCCCCTGCCAGTGCCAAGTTTTCCACCTCCGGCATTGAATTGGGGGCGACGACTGCCACGGTCAAGGTGGCTCCAGCAGGCATCGAGCTGAGTAATGCCGCCGCCAGCATCAAGCTATCGCCCGTCTCAGTCAACGTCAATAATGGCGCTCTGGAGGTGATCTGATGCCAGGATTTCTGCTAAATGTCGGTAGCACCGTGATCTGCGCCCATGGCGGGCAGGCAAAACCGACCGTGCCCAATCCCCGGGTTCTGGTAATGGGCATGCCCGTGACCACCCAGCCACCGCCCTACGTGGTGGCTGGGTGTGCCAATCCGCCCCCTCCTGCCAATGTCGGTCCGTGCATCACAGCGACCTGGATCATTGCAGCACTGCGCATCAAGGTGATGGGCATGCCCGTGTTGATGCAGGATAGCCAGGCGATTTGCCTGCCCACGGGAACCCCGCTCACCGTGATTTTGACCCAAACGCGCGTCAGGGGGATGTGAGCCATGCAGATTAACTATCCCTTTCAAATTGATGGGCGGGGACGGGTGGCAGAGGCGATCGAAGATGCCCATATCCGCCAGATGATTGAGCAGGTGTTGTTTACGGTGCCGGGAGAGCGGGTCAACCGCCCCGACTTTGGCAGTGGCATTCAGCAGTTGATCTTTGCCCCCAATAACGAAGAACTCGCCGCTGCCACAGAGTTTTTGGTGCAGAGTTCGCTGGAGCAATGGCTGGGAGAGGTGATCGAGGTGGAGGCGATCGCCGTGCAAAGTGAAGATGCTAGCCTGCAAATCAGCATTCAGTATGTGGTTCGCCGCACGCAGCAACGTCAAATTGTGGAGTTTTCGCGCAATGGTTAGCACCCAATATCGCTGCAAAAATGAACGCCGCCGCACCGAAGTCCGCAAACGCCGTGACGTCGATGGGCTACCGATCCTCAATGGGATTGATTATTTAGAAGTTGCCCCCGATCGCACCACTATTTTTGTGACATTTCTCCACCCGATCGCCAATCTCAGACTAGACAATTTGCGGATTGAGCGGCTGGATGGGGCGCAGCGGCTGGAGGTGGCGATCGAGTCCGTCAGCGCCTTGGGTAAACGGCTGACCATCGGGATTACGCCACCCCCCGATCGATCGCCCTACAGGCTGAAATTGGTGGAAGCCCTGGGCAGTGACGCCCTACCTGCCGGGTTTGATTCCCAGCTTTCGCAGATTGAATTTCGGCTGGAGGTGCCGTCGATCAGCGAGTTTGATTGTCAGGCGGCGGCTGAGCCACGGGAGCAACCGCCGCCTGTCCCGGTGATCGACTATCTGGCAAAGGATTATGCCAGCTTCCGGCAACTGATGCTCGATCGGTTAGCCGTGACGATGCCCCTGTGGAAGGAGCGCAGCCCCGCCGATCTGGGGATGGCGCTGGTGGAACTGGTGTCCTACACCGCCGATTCCCTCAGCTATTTTCAGGATGCCATCGCCACCGAAGCCTATCTGGGGACTGCCCGTAAGCGGGTCTCAGTCCGCCGCCATGCCCGCCTGCTCCACTATGCCATCCACGATGGGTGCAATGCTCGCACCTGGGTAACGCTGGAGGTCAAGCAGTCGATCGCCTGCCTGCCCCCCAGAGCCAGCCCATTCGGTTTTTGACCCGGATTGCCGGACTGCCGACGCTGCTGTCCGCGCCAAATTTCGAGCGGGCATTAAACCAGGGGGGCGGTGGTGTTTGAGGCGATCGCAGCCATAAAACTGCACCCTGCCTGCAATACCTTGAGGTTTTACACGTGGAGCGATCCCACCTGCACCTTGGCGGTGGGGGCAACCTCAGCCACATTGATCGATCCCACCCAGCAACTTTTAAGCTGCTTGCACCCAGGCAGGGTGTTGCTATTGGAAGAGGTGAAGGATGCCAGAACTGGCGAACCCGCCGATGCCGATCCGTCCCATCGCCATGGGGTGCGACTGACAAAAATTGAGCCTACCTATGATGCCCTAGAGGATCTAAATCTGGTGACAATCGAGTGGGCACAGGCAGACGCCCTGCCCTTTGCCCTGACGCTGTCGCAATTGGTAGACGATCGCCCGGTGACGGACATCACAGTGGCACGGGGAAATGTGGTTTTGGCGGATCACGGCTACACGATCGATGGTGCCACCGCCGAGGAACCCCAGTTGGATTGGATTATTCCCCAGAGCCGAGCGCGGTTGAGGCAGGAGCCGTTGACCCAGCAGGGACGAGTGCGGCTGCAAAATCCGACAAACTCACTATTGGCGCAAACCTTTGGGGAAAATTGGCGACAACGCTGGGGCAATCGACCGCCGTTTGACCCGGAGGACTCAGCCACCGCCGCCCTATATTGGGAACTGACGGACGTTGTGCCAGCGATCGGGCTGACCGAGCACGACCCCTCTACCCAAAAGACCAACACCTGGTATCCCCAGCGTGATCTGCTCAACAGCGATCGCACTGCCCGTGAGTTTGTGGTGGAGACGGAGGATGACGGTCGCGCCTATCTGCGGTTTGGCGATGGACAACTCGGCAGGGCACCCCAAGCCGATGCCACCCTGACGCCCACCTACCGCGTCGGCAATGGCACGGCTGGAAATATCGGTGCCGATGCCATCGCCCATATTTTCCTGCCAGAGACCTTGGGATTAGAACTGGAGGACCGCGATCGCCCCATCCGCAACCCGATCGCCGCCCAGGGTGGCATCAACCCGGAGCCGATCGAACAGGTGCGCCTGTATGCCCCCCAAGCCTTTCGCACGCTGCAACGGGCAGTCACCGAGGCGGACTACGGCGAAATTGTCCAGCGGTTTCCCGGCGTTTCCAAGGCACTGGCGACACGGCAATGGACGGGAAGCTGGTACACGATTTTTATTACGGTCGATCGCCAGGGGGGATTAGCCGTTGACCCAGCCTTTCAGCGATCGATCGAGCAGTTTTTAGAACCCTATCGACTGGCGGGGCAGGATGTGAAAATCGAAAGCCCCCGCTTTGTGCCGCTGGATGTGGCGTTGCGGGTGGCGGTGGCGCCAGAGTATTTCCAGACGCAGGTGAAGCAGGCGTTGCTAGAGGGGTTGAGCGATCGGGTGTTGGATGCCGGACGCTTGGGCTTTTTCCATCCCGACAATTTTACCTTTGGACAGCCCGTATACCTCAGCCAGGTGGTTGCCAGCGTGATGCAGGTGGCTGGGGTGCGATCGGTCAGCCCGGTGCGGTTTCAACGCTGGGGCGTCCCCTCGGCGGGAGAATTAGACGCCGGACAGATCGGCTTTGAGCGCTTAGAAATTGCCCGACTAAACCGCGATCAGCCCGGTCAGGGTCAATTGGAATTATTCATGGAGGGCGGCGTATGACCTGTCCCGATCGCCCCCCCGCCCCCACAATCGCCCCGGCTTATCCGCGTTGCGCTACCGGATTGGCGACTACACCAGCGTTCGCGATCGCCTGCTCGATCGCCTCACCTGTGCCATTGTCACCGCCGATTTTCCCCAGGGAATTTCGTTGCGCAAGCTGAATACGCGCACCAACGATGATCCGGCGATCGCCCTACTCGATGCCTGCGCCGTTGTTGCCGATGTGCTGACGTTTTATCAAGAGCGGATCATCAATGAGGGCTATCTGATGACCGCAACCGAGCGGCGATCGGTGCTGGAACTAGCGCGGATGATTGGCTACGAACTGCACCCCGGCGTGGCAGCAAGTACCCTATTGGCATTTACGGTGGAAGATGCGCCGGATGCGCCCAAGACAGCGGCGATCGCCCAAGGCACCCAGATCCTCAGCATTCCAGAACAAGACGAGGTGCCCCAGACCTTTGAAACCAGTACGGAGTTCATCGCGCAGGTCGAATGGAATGCCCTGAAACCGCGCCCCGCCCGCCCGCTAAAAATCACCCCCACCACCCAGCAATTGTTTCTGCAAGGCACCAATACGGGATTGCAGCCGGGAGACCCGCTGCTATTGATGGATGGGGAGGACGCCAGCAAGCCCTACTATCTGCTGACGATCGATCGGGTGGAGCCAAATCCCGCCCATGGCTACACGCTGATTGGCTGGCAACCCCAGACCCTCGCCCTGCCGCCGCGCCAGCCGATCGCCATCACCTTCCGCCAACGGGCAAATTTATTTGGCTTTAATGCGCCGCGCTGGGAATCGGTTGCCGATGCCATCAAATTGGCGACGGGCAGCAAAATCAAAGGCGGCGTCTATCGACTGGCGGAAGCGCCAGAACGGCGCTGGGAATCCGTCAACACGGGTCTATTGACGTTTGACGTTCGCTGTTTGGCTGTGACTGCCAGCGGCACTCTCTTAGCGGGAACACCGAGTGGCATATTTCGCTCAAAAGACAATGGCAACACCTGGGGGTTAGCCAATACGGGACTGACAAATTTTGCCATTCAAACGATTTTTGCCGCCGATCATCTCTGGGTTGGGACTCCGGGTGGCGGCGTGTTTCATTCAACCGATGATGGGGAAACCTGGTCGCCGATCGGCATTGGGTCGATCACGGTGGAAACAACATCAGCCGCAGGTGTACAAACATCCAAACCCAAGAATACGGGGATTCCCAATACGGTGGTGCGGACGATCGCCCTCTATCGGTTTACGTTTGACTCACCCACCCTGTCGAGTGATGGCACGACCGTGAGAATTACCAGCGGCGAGCGGACTATTCCGCTGAATTTACAGATTGGTGACGTGCTGTGGGTGCGCCATCAAGCGCGATCGATCAGCGCCATCACTAGCCCAACTGAAGTCACCATCAACGCCGCTTTCCGCAATCCACCCCCCCCGGATGCAGACGGCGCAGAAATTAATCTCCCTGGTGGGACTGTGTTTACCGCATTTCGACCGGGCAGTTCGCCAGACCAACCTCCGATTGTGCTAACCGATGCGGCGGGTGACTTTCTTTTAGCCGGAACGGATATCGGAATTTACCGTTCCACTAATCAGGGAAAGGACTGGAGCAATACAGATAATCTAGGCGAAAAAGCAATTCGATCGCTGGTTGTGTGTCCAGGGTTTGTGTTTGCTCGAACAGAGGATGGCATTCATCAATCCCCCGGCGAAAGTAAAGCCTGGACGTTGAAAAATCCAACGAACGTCGATCGCATTCGATCGCTGGTTGCCTTTGGCAATGATGCCTTTGTAGCTGCCAGTGATGGTGTCTGGCGATCGCGCAGCGGCGGGGATTGGGCAGCAGTCACGACTGGGTTGACGGATAGGCAGGTCTGGTCGATCGCCATCAATGCCAACGGAACTCTGTTTG
This sequence comes from Leptolyngbyaceae cyanobacterium SL_7_1, assembly GCA_012032525.1. Taxonomy (GTDB): domain Bacteria; phylum Cyanobacteriota; class Cyanobacteriia; order Elainellales; family Elainellaceae; genus JAAUSV01. The sequence continues at coordinate 6,829 of JAAUSV010000007.1, read as the reverse complement.
CCCTGACTGAAGGCGGGGTGTTTCGGTCTGACAATCAGGGCGATCGCTGGGATTTGTGGAGTGCGGCTTCCGCCAACCCTGACCTCACCGCCGTGGTTGCCTGTGCCAAATCGGGGGCGGCTAGTTCCATATTTTTGTTTGCGGGGGCAAAGTTTACTGGCTTTGAAGCCGTTGGTGAGGAAGGCTGGGCAGCCTTCCATCTGCCCAGCCCATCCCCTGGGGAAGGCTGGCAAATTGATCTGAGTGCCCCCTATCCCACCTTGCTGGAGGGCAGTTGGCTACTGCTGCAATCGGGCGATCGCCACCATCACCAGCTTTGTACCATTCAATCGATCGCGGAGGTGCAGCGCCAAGCCTTTACCCTAGACAGCAAAATCTCTCGCCTCTTCACCGACACGGCGATCGCCGAACCCCAGCGGTTTAACCTACGAGAGTCGATCGGGCTGGTGCAGAGTCAAGCCCTGCCGCTGATGGATGAACCGCTGACGGTAGCCCTCCAGCAAGCCAACATTTTCTTTGATCCAATTTGGCAGAATCAGGTATTGCTCAGTCAGTACGTCGCTGGGTTGCAAGCGCAACATCCGGTGATTGTCAGCGGCAAACGGATTCGCGCCGAATTGCTGAATGTGGGGGGAATTGTCCAGCAAATTCCGCAGGTGAGCGACTCGACCATTCCCTGGCAACGCCGCAATGACGGCGTAACCAATACGAGTGTCACCGCCCTAACTGCCCACACCAGCCCAGAAGCAGGCACGCTGAGCAGTGATGCCACCGCCCTGCGGGGAAACGGCACCCGGTTTACCGAGGAACTGCGCGTGGGCATGACCCTGACCGTTGGCGGCTCCGATCGCCCGATCGCCGCCATTTATTCCGACACCTCATTGACCGTTAACGCCCCCTTTGACGCAGTGCTAGAGAGTCCAACAAACTTTACCTATAGCGGCAATGGCAGTGGCTCGATCGCCAGTAAAGACACCCGTGTCAGTGGTCATATGAGTCAATTTAAACAGGAATTAAAGCCGGGGGTGACGATCGTTGTCGGGGAGCAAACCCGCCTAATCACCGCGATCGATTCCGACACGGCACTCACCCTGGAGTCAGCCTTTGATCCAACCCTACCACCGGGCACCGCCTTTACCTACGAAGCCCAGGGAACAGGAACAATTAACAACGATCGCACCGCTATTCGAGGGATGGGCACCGCTTTTACAACCACATTGCAACCGGGGCAAGCGATCACGATCGATGGTCTAACCTACCGCATTGAGCAGCTTGTTTCAGACAATTTACTCTTTTTAGACGCCGATGTTGCACTGACTAGCGCCGTCTTTGGCAGTAATACGCTGGTGGTTGGCACGATGGGGGGTGGCGTATTTCGCTCGATCGACAATGGGGAAACCTGGGAAGGGATTAATCAAGGATTACCCTCGCTGACGATTCAGGCGATCGCGGTGCGATCGACCCTGACAAAGACAAACAGCATAGCTATCAACTGTTTGTGGGAACCCGATCGGGGTGTTTCAAACCAATCCCATCGCCCACCCCGACCAGCCAGTGCAGTGGCAACCCGTCAACGGCAATCTAGCTTACCCGGATGTTCGCGCCCTGCTGCCAGTGCAGCTCACCCTGGGCAGTCGCACTGGATTGATGTTGGCAGGGACGATTAATGGGGGCGTTTTGCTGCTAGTGCAAGAGGGGGAGCAACTCAGTTGGAGTCAGACTGGGCTGGCAACCGTTGATGTGCAAACGCTGGTTTGGGTGGCGGGGGATATTTTTGCGGCAACCCTGGGCGATGGCGTTTTTCGGGGGGTAGTCGGCGATCGTGCCATCACCTGGCAAGCCCTGGAGGCTGGCTTAGCGGACACCCCCAATGTCACCAGTTTGGTGAGCGATCGGCAACTGGGCATTGGCAGGGTCAGCACCAACGGCACAACCGTGGTTGGCGGCACGGACACCGCCACTGGCACACGCTTCACCACGGAGCTGGCGATCGGGGATTTGATCACCATTAACCACGAAACCCGCCGAGTACGGCAAATTCTGTCGGATGTGCGCTTGACAGTGGAGTCTGACTTTTCAGCCAATTCCCAGCCGTCTAGCCCCTTTGAAATCACGCGGGTGTGGGCTGGAACTCCCGGCAGCGGCATTTTCCGCCTCAAGCCCGATGGGGGGCAGCGTCCGATTTGGCAACCCGTCGCCAACAACCCGGCGGATTTGGATGTGCGGTGTCTCACCGTTGCCCCGGATGGGACGCTGTATGCCGGAACGGCAAGTGGGGGCATCTTTCGCTCGATCGACAGCGGCAATCTGTGGACGCCGATCAATGCCGGATTGACCAGTCTCGATCCCCAGGTCAACCCCGCTGGCAAAGTCAACACCGAGTTTCGCTCGATCGCCTTCGTCAACCAAACCCTATTTGCCGCTGGGATGGGGATTTTGATTTCCCCCGACACCCTCTACACCGTGCCGATTCGATCGGGCGATCGCTTGCAGGTGATGGCTCCCCCCACCCCGTTGCCCGTCAAAGGGCGGGAGACGAGTGACCCCATCGCCGAACAACAGTGGTTACTCAGCGATCGCGACGATTTCCTCGGTGTGGTCTTTACTGCCACCCCAACCGATGTGCGGTTGCAGCCTGCGGCGGCAGACGATGCCCCAGTCAGCGAACCCCATGCGATCGCCGCCCGCCCAGTCAGCAAGAGCCGCTGCTTACCCTTACCGACCCGATCCGCAACAGCTACGATCCGCAGACAGTGACGATCTACGCCAATGTGGTGGCGGCGACCCAGGGTGAAACCCTGGAGGAAATCCTGGGCAATGGCGATAGTACGCTGACGCACCAAACCTTTTCCCTGCAAAAGCCACCGTTGACCTATGTGGCAGCCACCACCCCCAGTGGGGCAGCCACTACGCTTCAGGTGCGGGTCAATCAAGTGTTGTGGCGGGAGGTGCCGTCCTTGTACCAGCGATCGCCCCAGGATCAGGTCTACATCACCCGCATTGCCGACGATCGATCGGTAACGATCACCCTGGGCGATGGCGTGAGCGGTGCCCGATTGCCGACAGGTCTAGAGAATGTCAGCGCCACCTATCGCAGCGGCATTGGCTTGGCGGGACTGGTGGCAGCCGATCGCCTCAGCCTGCTCAAAACCCGACCCCTGGGGATTGCCCAAGTAACCAATCCCCTGCCTGCCACGGGTGCCGCCGATCCAGAGACGATGGCGGAAGCCCGCACCAGTGCCCCGTTGACAGTCCGTACCCTCGATCGGATTGTGTCATTGCAGGACTACGAAGACTTTGCCCGTGCCTTTGCAGGGATTGGTAAAGCCCAGGCGGAGCTGCTGCGGGCGGGGGAAACCCAACTGGTTCACATCACCGTTGCTGCGATCGGCGGACGACCCGTGCTAGCCGATACGCCGCTCTACAGTCATTTAATTGGGGCGATCGATGGGGCACGAGACCCGGTGCAGCAGGTGCGGGTCTCCTCCTACGAATCGATCGCCTTTAACCTGGAAGCCAAGCTGCTAGTCGATCCGCGCTACCTCAGCGATCGGGTGATGGCGCAGGCAAAAGCGGCTCTCTTGCAGCGTTTTGTATTTGACCAGCGCCAGTTTGGGCAGGGAGTAACCGCGTCTGAGGCGATCGCCACCCTGCAAGCCGTCGAGGGCATGATTGCGGTTGATTTAGATGCGCTGCATCGCCGCGATCGAACTCGGCGATTAGAGCAATCGGTGACGGCATTGACTGCTCGCTGGCAACCAACGACAGGAGATATCCTGCCCGCCCAGTTGTTGGTGATCAATCCGGCTGGAATTCGTCTGCGTGTGGAGGCAACCCTATGATGTTGAATCAGTCTGGGCTAAGTGAAAATGGGCAATCTGGCAGGGCACTACACGGGACTTCGCCCAATGGACAGTATCCGGCGCTGCCATCGCCGGCGCAGGAACCCACCCAAGCCCCCGCCATCGTCCCTGTCACCCCCGATGGTCCCGAACGGCTGTATGCCCTACTGCCCGCCATCTATCGTCTGCGGGATGGGGCGCAGGGCGAACAACTGCGGGCACTCCTCGCCATCATCGAGGGCGAATTGCGATCGATCGAAGCCGACATGGAGGCGCTGTACGAAAACTGGTTCATTGAAACCTGCGAAGACTGGGTGGTTCCCTATATTGGCGACTTGTTAGCTGTGCGAGATTTAAACGCTGCCAGTCCGCGCCAGTTTGGGCAAGAACGCCGCGCCTATGTGGCAAACACATTGTTTACCGCCAGCGCAAAGGCACAACGCCCGTACTAGAACAGTTGGCGCGGGATATCACGGGCTGGGGAGCCAGGGCGGTGGAATCCCTGCAACTCTCGCGACAACCCAAAACCTTAACCATCGGCGCTCCCATGCCCAATCAATGCTGCTGCGCCCGCCGCGCCTTACCGAACTGGCATCGCAGATCGAACTGCCCACCAATCCTGCCCTGGCGCTGCTGGCTTCGCCGTTTGAAGCCGCCGCCTACACCACCCAGATTCGCCCTAATCGTGGCGATCGCCTGCGCTACAACCCGGCGAGTGTGGCGCTCTACCTGTGGCAACTCCAGCCCTATCAAATTGAAAATGCCACCCCCAGAGCGGTGAATGCCCTAGACCCTGAACCCCAGGGCTACTGCTTTACGTTCAACCCCCTGGGACTCGATCGCAGTCCCCTGTTCAACCTGCCGCAGACGGAGCCCGACCTGACCACCCTGGCACAGGAAGAAAATGTTCCTGGGATTTTGACAGCGGCGCTATTAAAAACCGTGATGCAGACCACCGATCGCGCCCATTTACCCGTGCAGGTGTGGGTCAATCATCAGCTCCAGTCCTTTGAGATCGCGGATTTGAGCCAGTGGCAATCGAAGGCTCCGCTAGCGATCGACCCAGAGCGGGGACGCTTAAAGTTCCATGCCGAGCAGCCGCCGCAAAGGGTGACCGTTTCCTATGTAGAGGGGTTTAGCGGGGATGTGGGGGCGGGGGCTTATGAACGTGCCGATGCCATCAGCGAGCAGCCACCCGTGCCCGGACAGATCACCTGGAAAGTCCACTCCGTTGAGCAGCTTGCCGCCGCCGCGAAGACCTGGAACCAGTATGCCCGTAAGTGGCAACGCTGCTATGACTGGGTGAATCTGCCAGTGGCACGGGTTGCCATCACCGCCGAGGGCATTCGGGTAGTTGACCCCCCCGTTCCACCCCCCCCGATGCGTCCGGGAGTTTTGCGGGGATTGCAGCCGATCGCCCGCCTAGGGGAAATCGATCTGATGATTGCGCCCGGTGTTGCCATCGATCGCCAGGGGCAAGCCATCTCAGTCCACACTCGCCACTGCGTCAACATCAGTAGCTACCCCAATCAAACCGTGTTGCTGGTGATTGCCCACCTGGGTTGGCAGCCCTACTGGAGGATGCGGGCAATTCCCCAGCACAACGGAGCCTACGATCGCCAAGCGGGGGAGGTGGAGCTGGTGGAGCTGGCGATCGATGCCAATGGTCGGATCGCCCACGTCCGCCCGTGGCGGCGCGAACGGTTTCAACCGCGCGAGATACTCCTGCACGCCGAGCCGCGCGTCGCTGCTCACGGGTCGGCTACCCATCCGCCACGGCCTCCAGCGGCCCCGATGTACGGCGAAGCCGGAGGGCTGCGCGGCGAGATCACCCTGGCGGAGCGCCTCCACGAGGTCGGCTACACGACGCAGGCCGTCGGCAAGTGGCATCTCGGCGAGAACGTCGAGAGCCAGCCCCAGAACGTCGGGTTCGACGAGTTCTACGGCTTCCTCTCGGTGAGCGACATGTACAGCGAGTGGCGCGACCCGCACTTCTTCCCGGAGGTCGTCTACTCGGCGGCGCGCACCGAGTGGGTGAAGAACATGCCGTTCAACCGCTGCTTCGTGCACGCCACGCGCGGCGGCGACGTCGAACCCGTGGAGGAGGTGACCATTCCGGTGCTCTCGCTCCTCGACGAGAAATGGGCCGCCCACTCCGTCGACTTCATCCGGCGCATGGGCCGGGAGCAGAAGCCCTCGGCTCCTCTACCACGGCACCCGGGGTGCCCACTTCGACAACTATCCGCACGAGCGCTTTCTCGGGGCGTCGCCGGCGAAGCATCCCTACAAGGACACCATCCTCGAGCTCGACGACATCGTGGGGCGCCTGGTGGACGCCCTCCGCGAGACGGGACAGCTCGAGAACACGCTGGTCTTCGTCTCCTCCGACAACGGCCCCCACATGGAGAACTGGCCCGACGCGGCCTTCACGCCCCGTTCCGCTGCGCCAAGGGCTCCACCTGGGAAGGAGGCGTGCGCGTCCCCGGCATCTTCTCCTGGCCCGGCGCCATCGAGGCCGGCCGTGAGAGCGACGGACTCTTCTGCTTCACGGACCTGCTCCCGACCGTGCTCTCGCTCGCCGGCGCCGCCGAGAAGGTGCCGTCGGACCGCTTCATCGACGGCGTGGACCAGAGCGCCTTCCTGCTGGCGCCCGAAGGCCGATCCGCGCGGAAGTTCGTCTACTACTGGCTGCTGAACATGCTCTCCGCCGTTCGCGCTGGCGAGTACAAGTTCATGCTGGCCTCGACCAGCGACGACGACACCGACGTCGCCGGCCCCGGCGGCTTCACGGGCGTCACCCAGCGCTACACCTACGCGAAGCTCTTCAACCTCTACCTCGACCCGAAGGAGCAGCACAGCTACCTGACCCGCAAGCTCGCCTACAACGACGTCTTCCTGGGCGGGATCCGCCAGCACCTCATGAGCCTGCGGCCGCAGAAGGCGGGCGCCTGAATGGCCCTCCCGGATCTCGAGCGGAAGGTCGCGGT
>JAAUSV010000273.1 GCA_012032525.1 Leptolyngbyaceae cyanobacterium SL_7_1 | reverse complement strand
TGAGCGTAATTTTTGGGGTAGTTGGTGCGGGGATTGCCTTTGCACTGCAAGAAGTGATCGCCAGCTTTGCAGGATGGACTGCAATTTCCCTGGGGCAATTTTATAAGACGGGCGATCGTGTTCAGTTGGGCGGTATAATGGGCGATGTGATTGATGTTAGCCCCCTGAGAACAACGCTGATGGAATGTGGCGATTGGGTCAAAGCGGATCTTTACAACGGGCGAATTGTCAGAATTGCCAATAGCTTTGTGTTTAAGGAGCCTGTTTTCAACTATTCAGGTGATTTTCCCTTCGTTTGGGATGAAATTGTCGTTCCAGTTCGACACGGTAGTGATTATCGACTCGCCAGAACCATCCTTCAAAAAGTTGTAGAAGAAGTGACGGGAAGCTACATTGCACCTGCAAAAGCCGAGTGGAGTCTCATGACCCACAAGTATCTCATTGAAGATGCTCGTATCGAACCCTTTGTAGCGCTGATTGCTAATGATAACTGGCTAGAGTTCACTGTCCGATATGTGGTGGACTATAAAAAGCGACGAGTCACAAAAGACCAACTTTTTACTCGAATTCTAGAAGAACTTGACACGACGGACGGACGGGTTGAGTTAGCGTCTGCAACCTTTGAACTTGTAGCTGCCCCTGCTTTTGGTGTCAAACTAGAGCCGAGGAGTAATGGAAACCAGCCAGCAGCATAACAACCCCCTTGCAGCGGACGGAGCGAAGATCTTGGTGGTGTAACAAAGGTTGCTTGCCGCCGCTGAAGGGGAACGTTAGCTGGCTCCGCACAAGGTCTTTTACACTCGTTTTTGGAGGTTGATGGTGAGTGCCAAAGCGCTCAGGAGATTAGGGTTGTGACCGTCCTTTGAGCTTTGGGGTGGTGTTGCAAGACGCTCAGGAGATAGGGGTGGGGGCAATAGTGAGAGGCGATCGGGGGTGAGGCGAGAGGCTTCAGGAGGTTGTCGATGAGGCGGTATTGCGAGATTGTGGAGGCGTTGCTCAGCTAACAACCCCGGTGCAACGGATTGACCAAAGTCGCCTGGGGGGGCAAAAACCTGGGCAACCGCTGACCGGGAACGTTGTGCCGCTTAGGTTATCTGTTGGGACGGTGCTTGAGGACTTCTGATTGGTATTGAAAATTTAGAGCGTGGGCATTGGTAGGACTGCACTTCATGATTCTCAGCAGGGCAAAGGGTAACGTTTAGCCAATTGAAAACCTGCCGGATATGATTGATCACGTCAGCCCAAAATCCTGCTCTGTATAAAATCCATGTCCAGTATTTACGACAATATAGAGCAACCCATCCTGCCTGAGTTGCAACATTACCTGAAGCAAGCCTACCGTGCTGATTTCTGTGTGGGCTATTTTAATTTGCGGGGATGGCGACAAATTGATGCCGATATTGAGGGGTTTGAGGGTAGTGAGGGGCAGGCTTGTCGATTGCTGGTGGGGATGTACCGTTTGCCGAAGGAGGAATTACGGCAAGCGTTAGCGATCGGGGTTGAGCCAGAGCGGATTGATCAGGGGCAGGCGATTCGGTTACAAACCTTGATGGCACAGGAGTTCCGCCAGCAACTAACCTATGGTGCTCCCAGTGCCGCTGATGAGGAGGGTTTGCAGCGGTTGCGATCGCAACTCCTGACCCACAAACTCCAAGTCAAGTTATTTTTGCGGCATCCCCTCCATGCCAAGCTGTATCTGATTTATCGCCGAGATCGCGCCACGCCCATCATTAGCTATGTGGGCAGCAGTAATTTGACCCTTTCTGGACTGAGATCTCAGGGTGAGCTAAATGTGGAAGTGGTGGATCGGGATGATACAAGTAAGCTGGAGGAGTGGTTTGAAGAGCGTTGGGACGATCGCTTTTGCTTGGATATTACGGAGCAATTAGCGGAAATTATCGATGAAAGCTGGGCGGGGCGATCGCTCAAGCCCTATTTTGTCTACTTAAAAATGGCGTACCACCTGTCCCAGGAAGCGCGGGATGGGTTGAGTCAGTATCGCGCCCCTGCCAGTTTTGGGTTGCTCCCGTTTCAGGAAGCGGCAGTGCAGATTGCGGCACACCATGTCAGTAAGCGTAATGGGGTGATCATTGGCGATGTGGTGGGGTTGGGTAAAACCTTGGTGGGAACCGCGATCGCCCATCTCTGCGAGGAAGACTATGGCACCAGTACGCTGATTATCTGCCCCAAGAACCTGGAAAAAATGTGGCAGGGTTACATCGATCGCTATGGCTTGCGGGGCAAGGTGGTGCCGATTAGCCGAGCGATTCAGGAATTGCCCAATATCCCAGCGCGGTTTCGGTTGGTACTCATTGATGAAAGTCACAGCCTGCGAAACAAAGAGGGCAAGCGGTATCAAGCGATTAAAGACTACATTGAGCAGAGCGGCAGTCGATGTATTTTGCTGACGGCAACGCCCTATAACAAGACCTATCTGGACTTGTCGGCTCAGTTGCAGTTATTTTTGCGTCCGGATGCCGATTTAGGCATTAAGCCAGAAGCCTACATTCGCAGTATTGGCGGTGAGATGCAGTTTCGCCGCAGGCATAGCACTAGCCCGGTGCGATCGCTCTTGGCATTTGAGCAAAGTCCAGAGCCGGAGGACTGGCAGCAGTTGATGAGTCGCTACATGGTGCGGCGGACGCGCAGCTTCATCAAAAATACTTATGCCCGACAGGATGGGGAACGGTACTATCTGGAATTTGCCGACGGGCGGCGATCCTATTTCCCGATCCGTCGTCCTCAGACGGTTCGATTCATCATTGGAGAACCCCAGAGCGATCCCTATGCGCGGTTGTATGCCGATCGCGTGGTGGATATCATCAACGCTCTCAATTTGCCCCGCTATGGATTGGGGTTATACATTGCGCCCCTACCCAGTCCGATTGCTAGTGCTGAGGAAGAGCAATTGTTAGCCAATCTTTCCCATGCAGGGCAGCGGTTGATGGGCTTTTGCCGCACGAATTTGTTTAAGCGATTAGAGAGTAGCGGTGCTGCCTTTATCCAGTCGTTGGAACGACATATTCTGCGGAATTATGTGTATCTTCATGCGATCGCCCACGATCTCCCTCTGCCAATTGGCACTCAGGATGCAGCATTACTGGATGAAGTGGGCAACGATGAGGATGAAGATTCGCTCTTGAGTCAGGACTGGGAAACGGAAGACCCTCATCCCCTAACCCCTTCTCCCAGGGAGGGAAAAGGGGAACCGGAGTCTCTTGCTCCCCTCTCCCAGCTTGGGAGAGGGGCTGGGGGTGAGGGTAATTTTACTCAACGGGCAGCGGAAATCTATCGCTTATACCGAGATCATTATCCCCGTCGGTTTAAGTGGATACGCGCCAATCTATTCCGTCCAGAGTTGCGGCAGAACCTTCAGCAAGATGCCACTGCGTTGATCGGAATTCTGCAACTGGCGGGAAATTGGAACCCGGTTGAGGATGGAAAGCTGTTGGCACTGGTGGATTTGCTACAACAGCAACATCCTACGGATAAGGTGCTGATTTTTACCCAATTCGCTGATACGGCTCGGTATCTAGCGACGGAGTTGCAAGTGCAGGGTATCACTCAGATTGGGTTGGCGACCGGACAATCGACTGACCCGACTGCTTTGGCTTGGCGATTTAGCCCCATTAGTAATGAAAAACCTATCCCAGAAGCCGAGCAATTGCGGGTTTTAGTGGCGACAGATGTGCTGAGTGAAGGGCAAAACCTGCAAGATTGCGCCATCATCCTCAATTACGATTTGCCTTGGGCGATTATCCGGCTGATTCAGCGGGCGGGACGAGTAGACCGAATTGGGCAGCAGGCAGAGGAAATTCTCTGCTATTCGTTTTTGCCTGCGGAGGGGGTGGAGCGGCTAATTAACCTGCGGGGACGGTTGCGCGATCGCCTCAACGAAAATCAAGAAGTGGTAGGCACCGATGAAGCCTTTTTTGAGGACGAACAAGCGCGGGAGATGCTGCTGAATCTTTATAATGAGCGTTCCGGGGTGCTGGATGAGGCAGAAGAAGGGGATGTGGATTTGACCTCCGAGGCGTTGCAGATCTGGCAAAGTGCGATCGATGCCAACCCTGCTCTGAAAGGAATGATCGAAAATTACCCGATGTGGTGTACTCCACACGGGAGCATGAACCCACAGGATCTGATCCAGAGGGGGTGTTGTTATATCTCCGCACAGATAGCGGCACCGATGCTTTGGCATGGGTAGACAAGGACGGCAACAGTGTTACCCAGTCTCAGATGCGGATTCTCCGTATGGCGCGATGCAGCATTGATACCCCGCCGTTGCCCCGCCATCCCCAACATCATGAACTCGTGACACGGGGGGCGGAACTGATCGCGGAGCAAACCAAAACGGTGGCGGGCACCCTGGGCAATAAGCGCAGTGCAGCGGCACGGACTTACGATCGCCTAATGGCATACACCCAACACGTCCGTGAAACCACACCTCTACTAGCAATGGGGACGGAATGGGAAAACCTGGAACGGGCGATCGAAGAAATCAACCAGCATCCGTTGAAGCAAAATGCGATCGCCCGCCTGAACCGGGAATTCAAAGCGGGCATCAGCGATGAGCAGTTAGCAAAACTGGTCACGTTTCTGCGGGAGCATGATGCCCTGTGTGTGATCAGCCCAGAGGAACGGCGAGACGGAGCGCAGATTATCTGTTCGATGGGATTATCTAGAGGCTAAATTAGAGTCAAGTCAAGGGAGGACACGATGCCATCCAATCTCTATGAAACCGATTTTTACGCTTGGACTTTAGAGCAGTCGAAGTTGCTCAGAGCGGGGGATCTTAAGCATTTAGATATTACTAATTTGGTAGAGGAAATTGAGTCGTTGGGGAAACAACAGCGTCAAGAACTTAGAAACAGACTCGGTGTTTTGATTGGGCACCTTTTGAAGTGGGACTACCAACCGGACAAGCGCAGTAAAAGCTGGCGAGTGACGATTCGTGAGCAACGGCGGGAAATTTTGCAAATCTTGAAGGAAAACCCTAGCCTTCAACCTTATTTGGCAGAGGCGATCGCCTCTGCTCACGAATCTGGATTGGATTTAGTAGTCAAGGAAACCCCTTTAGATTATGGAGATCTGCCCGAGAATTGCCCCTATACATCCGATCAACTGTTCGATCCTGACTTTCCGACTGATTTGAACCCTGCTTGAGTTAATCTAAGATGCCACTTCATCGCCAACGCGCCCAGAAGTATCTCCAGAAGTTTGATTTTGAGTCTCTGTTCATTGAAGAACTGGGCTGGGATACGGTCGATCGCGTTACTCTACCCTTTGAGGTTGATGGCGAACCCTTTAAGGTGGTGTCTATTGCTCAAAAACGCGGCTTCACTGCATTCAAGTGCATCACCCCAGAAATTCCAGCCCGTCCGCTCAGGGTGAAGCTCGATCGCCAATTGACGGACTACAGCAAATCGCACCTGTTGGTGTTTGGGGATGAAGGCAAAACGCAGCAAACCTGGATGTGGGTGAGGCAAGAACTGGGGAAACCCCTAGCCCCTCGATTTGAACAATATCAGGTGGGACAGTCTGCTGAGCGGTTGTTGCAGAAGTTAGAGGCGTTGGCGATCGCCTTTGCGGAAGAGGAAAAACTCACCCTGGTGGAAGTCGCCCAACGGGTCAAAAAAGCCTTTGATGTCGAGAAAGTCACCAAGAAATTCTTTGCCCGATTTGAAAAGGAACACGGGCAATTTCTTAAATTTATTCAAGGCATTCAGTCAGAATTCGATCGCACCTGGTATGCGTCGTTGATGCTGAACCGTTTGATGTTTGTTTATTTCATCCAAAAGAAAATTTCTTGGATGGCGATGGCAATTATCTGCGAAATCGGCTCAAGCGATGTCAGGCAGAATGGGGCACGGATACGTTTCATTCGTTTTATCGGCAGTTTTGCTGAAGCTGTTTCATGAGGGACTGGGCAAGCCCGATCGCAATTCTGAATTAGACAAACTTCTGGGCAAAATTCCCTATCTGAATGGCGGCTTGTTTGAAGTCCACCAGTTGGAGGAAAAGTACGATAGCACGCTGCAAATTCCCGATGCGGCGTTTGAGCAAGTGTTTAACTTTTTTGATGAGTATGACTGGCATTTAGACGACAGACCGCTTCGCAACCAAAACGAAATCAACCCCGATGTGCTGGGCTACATCTTTGAGAAGTACATCAACCAGAAGCAAATGGGGGCGTACTACACCAAGGAAGATATCACTGAGTACATCAGCAGGAATACAATTCTTCCCTTTTTGTTTGATCGGGCAGAGAAGGGCTGCAAGGTAGCGTTTAAGCCAGAGGGGGCGGTATGGGCGTTGCTGCGAGAAAATCCTGACCATTACATTTATCCGGCGGTTCGTCATGGGGTAGATCTTGAACTCCCGACTGAGATTGCCGCTGGCATCAATGATGTCTCGCAGCGGGGCGGTTGGAACAAGTCCGCTACCGATGGATTTGCCCTACCCACAGAAACCTGGCGGGAGCACGTAGCGCGGCGCAAGCGGTGTTTAGACCTGCGGCAAAAGCTGGCGGCGGGGGAAGTCACCCAGATCAACGATCTGATTACCTATAACCTGGATATTCGCCAATTTGCCCAGGATGTAATCACCAGTTGCGAAAGCTCGGATTTGCTGAAGGCGTTCTATCAAGCGATCGAACAAGTCTCGGTGCTAGACCCCACCTGCGGATCGGGGGCGTTTTGTTTGCGGCGTTGAATATTTTGGAACCACTTTATACCGCTTGTTTGGAACGGATGCAGGGGTTTGTGGATGAGGACGATCACCCGGTTGCTCCCCTCACTCCCCTACCCCTTCTCCCAAGGAGAA
>JAAUSV010000272.1 GCA_012032525.1 Leptolyngbyaceae cyanobacterium SL_7_1 | reverse complement strand
CTACCCAGAATCATCCCCTAACGCCTTGCCCACTCTAGGAGTCGAAGAGACGGTATCGAGCCTTGATCAGGCGGCGCTGTTGCACTATCACCAAACCTATTTTCGTCCAGACAATCTCGTCGTGAGTGTGACCGGGTGCATTGACCCGGAGGTGGCGATTCAGTTGATCGATCGGTGTTGGGTAACTGGGACATTCCCACCCAAGCGGATGGTCAGACCCATCCCCTGCCAGAATTGCAACTACCCACGATCGCCCCCCAACCCCATGCGGTGACAACGGCACAAGACACCCATCAGGCGATCGTCATGCTGGGCTACTTAGCCGCTCCTGTGAAAGATCCTGACTATGCCGCCTTGAAGGTGTTGAATACCTACCTGAGCAATGGGTTGTCTAGTCGGCTGTTTGTGGAGTTGCGGGAAAAACAAGGGCTGGCGTACGAGGTGTCAGGGTTCTATCCGACTCGCCTCGACATGTCCCAGTTTGTGGTGTACATGGGGACAGCTCCAGAGAATACGCGGGTTGCCGTGCAAGGCTTGAAGCATGAACTCGATCGACTGCGCTCAACTCGATTAACCCCGGAGGAGTTGCAGGCGACGAAGAGTAAGTTGCTGGGGCAATATGCACTGGGCAAACAGACCAATGCCCAGATTGCTCAGTTGGTGGGCTGGTATGAAGTGTTGGAGTTGGGCTTGGAGTTTGATTCCCTGTTCCAAGAAAGCATCGTGGCGGTGACGGCGGAGGAAGCCCAGCAAGCCGCTGAGCGATATTTCATCGACCCCTACATTTCCCTGGTTGGACCACAGGCGGCGATCGATCGGGCACTGCAAGCGGTCTGATGAGGAGATGCCGGAGATGGAGGCGCTGATCCAGCAGGGAATCCGACATCTTCGCCGGGGGGAGTATGGGGAGGCGATCGCCCTCTACGAACAAGGAGCAACTGCAACGCCAGACGACCCTCGACTATATGTTTACTGGGGCTTGGCATGGCTACTGATGGGGCAGGTAGAGCAAGCGCAAGCCCTCTGGTTTGCTGCCCTCACCGCCATCGATCCTGACCAATTTACGGCTGCCTGGCGGCAGGGGTTGATGACGGAGGCAGATACCCTGCTACCAACGAACGCTTCATTGGCGGCTGCCATCTACACACAGCTTTTGGAGTTTGAGGAACAACCCGCTATCCTCTATCGACTGGGGTGGGCATTGGCACTGATGGGGCGATTGGAGGAGGCGATCGCCCACTGGCAACAGATTCTGGATTGTCAACCAGAGTTTGTCGCCGCCCAAGTTGCCCAAGGGGAGGTGTACCAACGATTGGGACAATGGCAGGAGGCGATCGCAGTCTATAGTCGCGTTCTTGAGGCTGGTAGAGATCCGAAGGTCTGCTACAACTTGGGACTTTGTTTGACTCAGCAGGGACAATGGCAAGCGGCGATCGACTGTTTCAAGCACCTCTTGGAACCTCAACAAAACTGGGACACCCCCCCTGTTCATGGAGAACTTGCCTATCTCTACCTCCAGCAAGCAGCGTTGAACAATGCCTGGGAGCACTTGATCGCGGCGGTGCAAGCAGCTCCCAACTTTGTGGAATCGTACTGCCGCTGGGCAAGCGATCGATCGCTCCACCCATGGGCGATGGCTGGTTGCTCTACACACCCAGCCCCGATCGGGGGAAGTCTGCCTCAATGTGGGGCGATGGCTAGCCCGACAGGGGGCATGGCGAGCCGCAACAGAGGTGTGGCGGCAAGGGCTGGTATGGGAACCCGACCACGCTGAATTGCGGCTTGAGTGGGGAAAGAGCTTAGCCCAGGGGGGAGATGGGAATGGGTCGATCGACGCTCTGTCTCAACTGGTTGACCAGCAACCGTCTTGGGCGATCGCTGGGTGGAACTGGCGGAGCAGTTGGGGCAAATCCAGCCACTTAACCGGGCAATCGAGGCTTACCAGCAAGCCCTCGCCCTTGACCCAAACTCCTACAGGGCGTGGTTGGGCTTGGGGCACTGTTGCAGCAAGCTCGATCGCTGGCAGGACAGTATTGCCGCCTATCAACAAGCATTGGCCGTGAACCCAAATGCGGTTGAAGCCCATTATTACCTAGGATTAAGCTTGGTTGAAGCGGGGCAGACCCAAGGGGCGATCGCTGCCTTTGACCGAGCGATGGTGCTCAACTCCGCCGTGGCTAATTTGATTGCAAGTACGCTGGCACAACTGCAAACCCTGGGCAAATTAACGCCCACCGACAGTGCGGTAATCAGTGCGGCAATTTGCCCAATGGATGCCCCTCAAACTGCCGTAATTAGCTCTATTCCTTCCGATGCGATCGCCTATTTGCCGATTCGATCGGACACCGCGATCGCCCTGACGCCGCCGCTAACCTGTGATCAAAGGGTACATTCTAGCTTTTGGTTTGGTAGCGAAATTAGACTGCCAGAAACCTTTGTTGCTGGGATAACAGACGGACGATTTTGGCTTGATCCCGATCAAAGTTCGTTGGCAATTATGACTGGCCATAACCAGTTGCTTGTCGATCTATCGGTGGAGTTTCCCATCCTTAGCCCTGGGAGTAGCGATCGCCCCCATTGGCTCTTTGTTGCCAAAAAAATCCCGCCTCCTCAGGTTGTTGAAGGGTCTGTTGTTGTCCTGGCGGGGTTGTCAAACCATGTCTATTTTCATTGGATGGGAGATGTTTTACCAAGAATTGAATTATTGCAATTGGCGGGAATTGAGTGGGGGAATGTGGATGGCATTGTGGTGAGTCATCGGCGATCGTTTCAGATGGAAACCTTAGCAATTTTAGGAGTGCCCCAGGAGAAAATCTTGCAGACAGATGAGCATTTACATCTGCAAGCAACCCAGTTAATTGTGCCATCTTTTTCAGGGAGCGCGGCTTGGATGTCCCGTGAAGCCTGCGAATTTTTAAGGAAAACATTCCTCAACCAAATTCCCTTGGCTGAGCGGGGAGTGGCTCAGCCAGCGGAACGGATTTATATTAGTCGCCAATCCGCCAATCGTTGCGTGATTAATGAATTGGAAGTGACTCGGTTATTGAAACCCTTGGGTTTTCAAACCATTGTGTTAGAAACCTTGTCGGTGGTGGAGCAGGTTGCTTTGTTTGCCAACGCTCGTGTGATTGTTGCGCCCCATGGCAGCGGACTCACCAATCTTGTGTTTTGCCATCCTGATGCAACGGTGATTGAACTGTTTTCCCCCCACTATGTTTATCCTTGTTATTGGTATCTGGCAAATTTGGTGAATGTAACGTACTACTACCTGCTAGGGGTGCTGCCTTTGGGCGCTTCCTTCCACAAACTGTTGTATCCCAATCCTCGGATTGAAGATATTTTTATTGATCTTGACGCCTTAGTTGATATTCTCAAACTGGCTGGGGTAATTGATGATTAGAGGGTAGCCGAGCCACAGGGTTTGGTGCTAGGTTTGCGTCACAGTTTGCGTCACAGTTTGCGTCACAGTTTTAGGAGTGCCAACGGATGCCTGTTATTTGGGAATTGGATTTTTATTCGCGTCCGGTGCTGGACGAGGATCAAAAAAAGCTGTGGGAGGTGCTGATCTGCGAAAGTCCATTGCAAATCAACACTCCCTTGGAGTCCCTGTTTCGCTATTGCCAATTTTGTCCCAGTGGGGAGGTGAATTCGGTGCAACTGCGATCGATTGTGGAGACGGCGATCGCCCAAGCCCCCAAACCGCCCGATAAGATTCGGTTTTTCCGGCGACAGATGAATAATATGATCATCAAAGCGTGTCAGGATGCAGGGTTGCCAGTATATCCCAGTCGGCGCACCCTTGCTTTGCATCGGTGGATTCAACAGCGGATGGTGGAGGTCTATCCCCAGTTGCCCACCTACCAAGCCGCAACCAATCCCTCCGTTGGCTTTCCCTCAGCCGCTCCTCAGCCCCTGCCCGATGCGCTACGGGGGCAACAGTGGGCGTTGGTCAATCTGGAGGTCGATGCCTTCGCGGAAATGCCAGAGTGGCAGATCGACTTTGGAGAGGCGTTCCCGCTAGAGCTGGGAGACGTGATGCCAAGGGCACAAATTCCAGGACTGATTATCTTTTCTCCACGCGCAATTCCCTTGGCAGCGTGGATGTCGGGGTTGGAGATGGGCTTTTTGCGCTACGACGCTGACACCAGCCAAATGCTATTAGAAACGGGAGCAAGCGATGCTTGGATCGTGGCGAATGTCTCCAAGCCTGCTTTGAAAGCAGAAGCCGAACGGTTTGAAGTGGCGAAACAGCAGGCAAATCAAGTTCATTTTTTGGCGGTGCAATCCCATCCCAATGCGGAATCCTTTGCAGGCTTTTGGTTGATGCAGAAGGTGGATCTTGCCTAGACGGTTGCAACAGGGAATTTAGCCGACTCCAAATTTAGGGAACAGGAACTTGGTAAGATGAACGGGCGAGCTGGATTGGTCGTTGTAGATAGAAATTATGGTGTCTGACAATTTGCAACCTGAGACCTTAGCAGAACAACTGCTGGAACTTGCAACGCGGTCAGGAGCAGAGGCAGCAGAAGTCTTTCAATCCCAATCGATGTCTCGCCCGGTTTTTTTTGAGGCAAATCGCCTCAAGCAATTGGAGAGTTCCCAGTCAGAGGGCATTGCCCTGAGACTGTGGCGTCAAGGGTGTCCGGGCTTGGCAGTTGCCTACGGCGTCGTTGACCCTCAAGCACTGGTAGATAAGGCGATCGCCCTTAGCCATCTCAACCAATCAGAAGCGATCGAGTTGACGGCAGGAAACCAGATCCACTACCCCGATCTGGGGGAAGCCGTTGCGGTTGAACAGTTGGTGGAGTGGGGCAAGCAGGCGATCGCCCTCGTCCGCGATGCCTACGTCGAAACCCTCTGCACAGCGGAGTGGGAGTGCGACGTGGAGACCACCCGCCTGATCAACTCCCACGGCTTAGATTGTGGCTACACCGACACTACATTAAGCTGTTATCTCTCGGCGGAGTGGGTGCGGGGGGATGATTTTCTCAGCATTTCCGATGGACAAACCCAACGGGGGACGCTCGATCCGGCGGCACTGGCGCAACAGGTGATTCAACGGCTGGATTGGGCTGCCACCAATACGCCGTCTCCGGTGGGGCGTGTGCCTGTGCTGTTTACGGCTAAAGCGGCGGACATGCTGTGGGCAACGATCCAAGCGGCGCTAAACGGCAAACAGGTGATCGAGCGGGCATCTCCTTGGAGCGATCGCTTAGGAGAACTAGTCACTTCCCCCGTGCTCACCCTGTCGCAGCAACCCCACGAGGGTCCGTTTAGTTGCCCATTTGACGACGAGGGCACCCCAACCCAGCCAATTACGTTTATCAAAGATGGGGTGTTGCAACTGTTTTATACCGATCGCCGGGTTGGCAAACTCCTCGGCAGTGGCAGCACAGGTAATGGCTTTCGTCCGGGGTTGGGCAGCTATCCGACGCCAGGATTGTTCAACAGCTTGGTTCAGCCCGGATTTAAGTCGCTGAGCGAATTGATCGCCTCGGTGGAACAGGGAATTGTGGTGGATCAAATGCTGGGTGGTGGAGCAGGGATTTCGGGGGACTTTTCGGTGAATGTGGATTTGGGCTATCGCATTCAGCAGGGGGAGTTGGTCGGTCGGGTGAAGGACACGATGGTGGCGGGGAATGTGTATACTGCCCTGAAGCAGTTGGTAGAACTGGGCGGAGATGGGGAGTGGAATGGCGCGTGCTATACCCCCTCGGTGGTTGTGGATGGATTGTCGGTGATCGGTCGTGATTAGTTGATTTTCTGGCTCAGGTGAGCGGATTGGATTTGGCGACCGATATTTATGATTTGGGGGCGTGGCAATGCCATGCCCCCACAACGGTAAATCCGAACAACCAATTAGCAAACTTGGACAACCGATCGCGGGTTCATTGCCAACAATAATTGGGTCATTTGAGTCAGCATGGTAAAGACGATCAGCCAGCGGGTTCTCACACATCCATAAATCCATTAATCATCGCGACTACGGGCTTGACCGCTGGATGATCGATCGCCGCTTCTAATGCCGCTGTGCCGCCTTCTTTGAGGGCATTGATCACACGGGCTTTGAGGGTGGGGTTGTTTTCGATCGACTCGATCGCCTTTGCCCCGATCATGGCTTGTCCGCTTGGGGTGGTGCTGTCGTAGTCATTGTCGAGTTGATTGAGCAATGCTTTGATTTCTTGGGCAGCTTGGGTGAGGTTTTGGCTGTGATTGATTTGAGTGCCAATTTTGTCGCCCATTACCTTGTCACCTGCGATGTTGTCACCAGAACCGTATTGATGAATGGTATTTGACATTGAGTTGCTAGTTTCTCCGTTTGTTTGAGCGTTTTTCTCAGGAGCGTAGCATAACTTCAACAACTGGCTGCTGTGGAGTGGCAGCATCGCATAGGTTTGACCCTCATCGTCGCTGAAGTCAATCTCATAGACATTGGGTGCTAGGATTTCCACGATCGTTCCTACTTGACCTGCTAGTAAATCATGGTCAGGCAGGGGAGTCTTAAGCGCAACAACATCCAACAGTTTTAGTTGATTTAGGGTGTTGACCATGAAATTACCTCACGATGTAGCAGCTTGTTAGACGGGGAAAGGTTTCATTGGGACGAATAATCCAGGTGGTACGAACGGTTGCAGTGGCTTGGTGATGAGTGACGGGAAAATCAACAATGTATCGCTGTCCATACTGATCAGCCGTAGTAGGAATGGCATCGTAAATTTGAATTGCGTCTCGAATCAAAGTCTGTAGAAGTTCTGTATTCTTATTCCCTAAGCCAAGCATAGCGGCAAATAGTCGAGCTTTGTGTTTACCTCGATCGTGCTGCAAGTT
>JAAUSV010000271.1 GCA_012032525.1 Leptolyngbyaceae cyanobacterium SL_7_1 | reverse complement strand
TTTATGCGGTGTTGCTGCAATTTGTACCTTACTATCTGATCCACCGAGGGACAGAAATCGAAGTTGATAGTACATCTGTTAAAACCAGGTTTCCAGATTTAACGGTTCTCACCCAGGATGGTTTTAACGCCATACCACGGGGAACGAGATCGCTGATCACAAAAGCCATGCCTAACCCGATATTAGTTGTTGAAATTGTTTCACCGGGTAAACCCAGCGACCCAAATTATCAGCGCGATTACGTTGAAAAGCCTACCGAGTATGCGGCGCGTGGGATCTTTGAATACTGGCGAATTGATCCATCCCGTAATGTGGTGATGGTGCTCACGCTAGAGGGTGGGCAGTATCAAGAGACGGTGTTTCGAGGGAGCGATCGCCTTACCTCTCCCAGTTTCCCTGCTCTAGAGTTGACCGCAGAACAAATCTTGAATACAGGGCAATGAACGTCAAAAAGAAGCGCTCATGCTAAATCTAAACCTTGATCCAAAAACAGAGGCTTATCTGCCGAGCTGAGACATGAATGCCTTTATGCAAAATCCATTTCCTGGAATGAATCCCTATCTCGAACCCTAGCGGATTAGAAGCAGATTTGGCGTGGGTCGATCAGGTTTTGCGCGATCTTGGATTTCGATAATTTCGATTACCGCAATCAGTTTCGAGATGCCGATGCTAGAGTTCTTACATATTTCCTCCTGCTTACGTCAGTGAATCTAATGGAAATAACCCGGTTGTCGAGTAAAGGACAAGTTTTTATTCCAAAAGCCTTACGTGCTGCTCATCACTGGGAGGCAGGTCAAGAGCTTATTGCTATTGATGTCGGCGACGGTATCCTGCTAAAGCCCAAAAAACCTTTCTCAGAAACGCCCCTTGCACAGGTTGCAGGATGCTTGAAATACAGAGGAAACCCGAAGAGTTTAGATGAGCTAGAAGATGCGATTCGGCTAGGGGTGATAGAGCAAGGGCATGATCGCAGTTGATACAAACGTTAATGGCACAAGTTTTGCAATGGCATGAAAAGGGTATGGATTTTGCTGACGCGCTTCATTTGGCACAAAGTTAGCACTGTTCTGCAATGTACACATTTGATATTAGGTTTGTGAACAGAGGCAAGGGACTCACGGAGTGTGAAGTTCAGAAACCCTGTTGAATATTCAATGGCGATCGCTCGGCGGTAGCTTCAAAATTTGTTCTTTGCCTGCGTATAGGGAAACAGGCACAACTGAGGATGAATCATGAAAGAGTACCTGGCTCTCCTAGGTATTGAATGATAAGTGAAGCCTATAAGTCTCCTGGCAAGGGTTGTTCACCTGCCGCTTCACAAAAAACGCAGTGAGTCGCCGGAACAATGGCTTATACTAGAGGCTCTAAATCAGGAGATGGCTATGGTGAGTGAGGTGAAGGCGATCTCGGGACGTGCAATTCCTTTGGTGGGAAATGATATTGATACCGATCGCATCATTCCCGCCCGGTTTTTACGCTGCGTCACGTTTGATGGCTTAGGAGCACACGCTTTCGCAGACGATCGCGCCCAAATGCAGGGGCAACACCCGTTTGATTTACCCCAGTTTCAAGGGGCAGAAGTGCTGGTGGTGAATGGGAACTTTGGCTGTGGTTCTTCCCGAGAACATGCCCCCCAAGCGATCGCCAAGTGGGGCATTCAAGCATTGATTGGTGAAAGTTTCGCTGAAATCTTCCTGGGAAATTGCGTGGCAATGGGCATTCCCTGTGTCACGGCTAGCGGAGAGACAGTAAAAGCGGTGCAGGAGGCGATCGCCGCTAATCCCCAAACAACCGTAGAAATCGATTTGAACACGATGCAGGTTCGTTGGCATCAAACCGCTGCTCCTATTCAGATGGGCGAAGGTGCCCGCAATATGTTTCTCTCTGGCACCTGGGATGCCTGTGGGCAATTGGTCAGCCAAGCCCCTGCGATCCAAGCCACCGCATCCCAACTGCCCTACCTGCGATGGAGCACGGCGGTGTCCTAAGGGTGGCAGAATAATACTGTCCCCTCTCCTACAAAATCCTGTGAGCCAGTCAAATTCATCGTGGGATCTGTGCCGTTTTCTGCGAACGCTGGTCTATTACCGAACTGTCCCATTCCTCAGCGATTTGGGATGGTTTCAGGCGTTGTTTGGCGATCGCGCCACGGTTACGGTTCCATCTGCTGAGGTAACAATGGGCGAGCGATCGATGCTGTTTGATTTCACCCAACCCCACCCCAACTTCAAGGAAGTTTGGGGCGCAGTGGATGATGTCGTCATGGGCGGCGTCAGTCAAAGCGAGATTGAGCTAACTGGAGAGGGCGGACTATTTTCCGGCAACGTCTCAATTGCCAACTCTGGGGGGTTTGCCTCGGTGCGGACACGCAATTTTGAACCACCCTTGGATTTATCAGGATCGCAGGGAGTGGAACTACGGCTCAAGGGAGACGGCAACCGCTACAAATTCTTCATCCGCACAGAGGCTCGTTGGGATGGGCTTGCCCACTGCTATTCCTTCGATACGCAAGCAGAGACGTGGATGACTGTTTCCATGCCCTTCGCCGAATTTGTTCCTGTTTTCCGCGCCAAGACCGTCCCCAATACTCCTTTGAATCCGTCGCAAGTTCATGCGTTTCAACTGATGCTCAGCAAGTTTGAGTACGACGGACAACTCAACCCCCCACTTCACCCCCGGCTCCTTCCAACTGCTGGTGGAATCGATCCGAGCTGATTGAACCCGATTCGTTCTCAGGTTCAGCAATCTCCTCATAAAGGAAAAGCTTGCCGTCCCAGTTCCCCGGCTTCTTCGAGAAGCCGGGGAACTTTAGATAATTGCACGGCGTGTACATCCCTCTCAATACTTTGTGGGGTGGGCATCTTGCCCGCCTAGTCCAGATGGGCAAGATGCTCACCCCACAAGACAATAAGCATCTCAGTCATTAATTCCAAAAAAGAGCAGCCCCATCAAATTACCTAAAAGGAGGATGAGGCTGGAGACGCAGTTAGGAGGTATCTTGATTTCCAACTTACCTGGAGAATTATGATAATCCCCTAGTCTTAACAAGTTCTTAAGCTCAGAATGGATTGCTGGAGGAGGCGATCGCCCTCCCACCGATCGCTAACTGCTAATCGCTAATCACCAACCATCAACCGCCAAACTTGTTACCCCCGATGCCACCAATTTCTCTAAATTCGTCATCATAGAGAAGGATTGTGTTCCCCTTCTAGGCAATTAGGTGAGGCGATCGAAGTATGGAGTTTCAAATCAAAGCCCCGTTTGAGCCGACGGGTGATCAGCCCAAGGCGATCGCCCAATTAACCCAGTTCATCAACTCCCAACAGCGCTATCAGACCTTGCTTGGCGCGACAGGAACAGGCAAAACCCATACCATCGCCCGTGTAATCGAAAAAGTTGGCAAACCGACGCTGGTGTTGGCGCACAACAAAACCCTGGCAGCGCAGTTGTGCAACGAGTTCCGCGAATTTTTTCCAGAGAATGCGGTGGAATACTTCATCAGCTATTACGACTACTACCAGCCAGAGGCATACATTCCCGTCACCGATACCTACATTGCCAAGACCGCCTCGATCAATGAGGAAATTGATATGTTGCGCCACTCAGCGACGCGATCGCTGTTTGAGCGCAAAGACGTGATTGTAGTGGCGTCGATCAGTTGCATTTACGGCTTAGGAATTCCTTCGGAGTATCTGAATGCCTCGATTCCCTTTCACGTGGGGATGGAGGTGAACCAGCGGCAGATTCTGCGGGATTTGGCGTCGATTCAGTACGATCGCAACGATCTAGATGTGGGACGGGGACGGTTCCGAGTCAAGGGGGATGTGCTAGAAATTGGTCCTGCCTATGAAGATCGGTTGATTCGCATCGAGTTCTTTGGGGACGAAATCGATGCCATCCGCTACATCGACCCGTTAACCGGGGAAACGTTGCAGAGCATGGAGGGCATCAATATCTATCCGGCAAAGCACTTCGTCACGCCGGAGGAACGGTTGGAAGTGGCTTGCAACGAAATCGAGCAGGAACTCAAAGATCGCTTGGTGGAACTGGAAGGGGAAAACAAACTTTTAGAGGCACAGCGACTAGAACAACGCACCCGCTACGACTTGGAAATGATCCGAGAAATTGGCTACTGCAACGGCGTGGAAAACTATGCGCGTCACTTGGCAGGACGGATTGCCGGGTCTCCCCCCGAATGTTTGATCGATTATTTTCCCAAGGATTGGCTACTGGTGATCGACGAGTCCCACGTCACCATTCCCCAGATTCGGGGCATGTACAATGGCGATCGCTCCCGCAAAATGGTGTTGATCGACCACGGCTTTCGCCTCCCCAGTGCCGCCGATAACCGCCCCCTCAAGTCAGAGGAGTTTTGGGACAAGGTAAACCAGTGTGTGTTTGTCTCAGCGACCCCCGGCGATTGGGAATTGGAGATTTCCGAGGAACGGGTGGCAGAACAGATTATTCGCCCCACCGGGGTACTCGATCCCGAAATTTTTGTCCGTCCCACTGAAGGGCAAATTGACGATCTGTTGGGTGAGATTCAGGAACGCATCAGGCTGAATGAGCGGACGTTGGTAACGACCCTGACCAAGCGGATGGCGGAGGATTTGACGGAATACTTCCAGGAACGGGCGGTGCGGGTGCGCTATCTGCATTCGGAAATTAACTCGATCGAGCGCATCGAAATCATTCAAGACCTGCGCCAAGGGGAGTTTGACGTGTTAGTGGGGGTAAACCTGCTACGGGAAGGTTTGGATTTGCCAGAGGTTTCCCTAGTGGCGATTCTTGATGCCGACAAGGAAGGGTTTTGCGGGCAGAGCGATCGCTGATCCAAACCATCGGACGAGCCGCACGGCACATTCGGGGGCAAGCCATCCTCTATGGCGATAACCTCACCGACAGTATGGCAAAGGCGATCGAGGAAACCGAGCGACGCCGTGCCATCCAAAAAGCTTACAACGACGCACACGGCGTGGTTCCCCAACCGATCATCCGCAGACAAAATAACTCGATTTTGCAATTTCTGGAAGTCTCGCGTCGGCTCAACGCCAACGAAATTGAGGAAGTATTGGAGCATGCCAGCGATTTGCCGCTAGAAAACATCCCCGACCTGATTGTCCAACTCGAATCCCAGATGAAGGACGCCGCTAAGAAGCTGGAGTTTGAAGAAGCGGCAAAGTTGCGCGATCGCATCAAGCAATTGCGCGATCGGTTGTTGGGAAAACGTTAAGGGTCGTGAACTCAAGAACCTGCAAAACCAGAATCTCTGTAGGGGCATGGCATTGCTATGCCTCTACAGAGCGCCACTTGCTCAGGAGAAATGATGGTGATCCTTCTCTTCGGGCGATCGCCCATAGACTTCCGTCAATCGCCGCAAGTGATCGCCCATCTCTTCAGTTAATTGGTGAGGCTGATATCGCCATTCCCAGTTGCCCGTTGGGTTCCCTGGATAATTCATGCGAGCGTCATTACCCAAGCCCATAATGTCTTGCAACGGGAAGACAGCGCGATCGGCAACACTGCCCAATGCTAGACGGATCAGCGCCCAGTGCACCTCTTCTGGAGCACAGTCTAAGTAGAATAGAACGCGCGATCGCTCCTGCTGACTGGTCAACTGGTTAAACCAGCCCACAGTAGTGTCGTTGTCATGGGTGCCTGTATAAACCACACAATTGTGAGGGTAGTTGTAGGGCAAAAACGGATTTTTACTATCTGAGCCAAAGGCAAAGTGAAGAATTTTCATTCCTGGAAAGCCGTGCTTCTCCCGTAGGGCTTCCACATCGGGGGTAATCACGCCCAAGTCCTCTGCTAGGAAGGGCAACCGCCCCATCTCTTGTTCTATTACGTCAAACAAGTCCTGTCCGGGAGCTTCTAGCCACTCACCATTCATTGCAGTCGTCTCGCCCTGGGGGACTGCCCAAAACGCGCAAAATCCTCGAAAGTGATCAAGGCGAATCAGATCGACATACTCCAACATGGCACGGAAGCGCTGCACCCACCATTCAAACTGGGTCTCTCGCAACACTTCCCAGTTATACAGCGGGTTTCCCCACAACTGCCCAGTGTTACTGAAGTAGTCGGGTGGCACGCCTGCCATCAGGGCAGGTTCGCCCGTCTCCTTGTCTAGGTGAAAGTTGTCTGGGAATGCCCACACGTCCGCGCTGTCGTGAGCCACATAAATTGGAATATCGCCAATAATTTGAATGCCCAACTCATTAGTGTAGGCTCGCAACTCAGACCACTGACGGAAAAATTCAAACTGGAGATACTTTTGGTAAAAAATCTCGGCGTTGAGCTTTTCGTGCCAGTTGTGCATGGCATCTGGTTCTCGTCTGGCGATCGCTGGTTCCCAGTCATACCAACTCGTCCCACCATGCGCTTCCTTCAACGCCATGAAGAAGGCATAGTCGTTTAACCAAAAAGCCCGACTGGCGCAAAAGGTTTCGTATGCCTGTCGTTGCTCGATCGATGCCGTGGTCTTAAACGCTTCAGCCGCTTTCAGCAACAGCGGTAGTTTCGCCTCCGCCACCCGCTCATAATCAACCCGCTCGGCAGGCAATTCGGGAAACTGAGCCAGATCCTCTTCCGTTAAAAGCCCTTGTTTTTGTAGCAACTCCAGGCTGATCAACAGGGGGTTGCCCGCCATTGAGGAGTAGCACATGTAGGGAGAGTTGCCGTAGGCGGTGGGTCCGAGGGGCAACACTTGCCAGAGCTGCTGGTGGCTGCGGTGGAGAAAATCGATGAATTGATAGGCAGATGCTCCCAAATCTCCAATGCCAAACCGACTTGGAAACGAGGTGGGATGGAGCAAAATGCCGCTAAATCTGGGGGATGGCATAGAT
>JAAUSV010000270.1 GCA_012032525.1 Leptolyngbyaceae cyanobacterium SL_7_1 | reverse complement strand
CTAACGAGTTCTGCCGTACGCTTGACAAACTGTACTGCTTCTTAACTTGACACCAATGGCAAGATGCCCACCCCACAAAACCAGAACCGGACTGACATCACACTAATTTCATCTAGATTCAACTATGGCTTCTACATTGGCGACCGCGCCTCGGACAAGTTCCTCCAAACGGCAGACTGCAACCCTACCGCTGGTTGCGCCCTCCGTCGTTGTCTTACTGCTCTGGATGATTGTGCCGTTGCTGATGACCTTGTGGTTTTCAGTGCAGCGGTTTAATCTGCTCAATCCCGAAAATAGTGGGTTTGCTGGGCTTTCAAACTATGTTTCATTGCTCAGTAGCGCTGCCTTATGGGTTTCGATCTTCAATACCTTGGTGCTGGTAGGTGCGGTACTGGTGATTACCATCGGGCTAGGCACTCTTTTAGCTGTATTGTTTAACGAAGAATTTTGGGGACGGAGTGTGGCGCGGTTGTTGGCGATCGCCCCCTTCTTTGTCATGCCTACGGTCAGCGCCTTGATCTGGAAAAACATGCTGATGCATCCCGTGAATGGGTTGTTTGCCTACATTACGCGGGGATTGGGATTGGGGGCGATCGACTGGTTTGCCGACTATCCCATGCTGGCGATTATTCTAATTGTGTCGTGGGAGTGGTTGCCCTTTGCCTTGCTAATTCTGCTGACAGCAATTCAGTCGTTGGATGATGAACAGGTGGAGGCGGCGCGGATGGACGGGGCAAAGAGTGTGGCAATCTTTCGGTATATTACCTTGCCGCATTTGAGTCGGGCGATCGCTGTTCTCGCCATGATCGAGACGATTTTCTTCTTGACGATCTTTGCGGAAATCTTTGTCACCACCTCTGGCGGACCCGGCTTGGCGACAACAAATCTGGCGTATTTCATTTACCTGCGGGCACTGTTTGAATTTGATGTGGGTGGGGCGTCTGCCGCCGGGTTGATTGCGGTGGTGCTTGCCAACATTGTGGCAATTTTCTTGATGCGCCTTGTGGCTCGCAATTTGGATGTGTAAGTTGTTTTTTGCGAATTTTGATTATGGCAACTAAACCAAAACTATATCGCCGTTTGATCACCACTGGTCTGGGTTGGTTGGCAGCCGCTATCCTGTTCTTTCCAATCTTTTGGATGTTTCTTACTAGCTTTAAAACTGAAGCAGAGGCGGTTGCTTTACCACCCAAACTGTTCTTTCAGCCAACGCTCGATAATTACATTACCATTCAAGATCGCTCGGATTATTTACTGTTTGCGATGAACAGCATTTTAATCTCAGTGGGTTCAACCCTACTAGCATTAGCCCTGGCAGTGCCCGCTGCTTATGCAATGGCATTTTTTCCAACCAAACGCACGAAGGGAACATTGTTGTGGATGTTATCTACCAAGATGTTGCCACCCGTTGGGGTGTTAGTGCCAATTTATCTGCTGTTTCGCAATTTCAATTTATTAGACACACGCATTGGGTTAATTCTGATTTACACCTTGATTAACCTGCCGATCGTCGTGTGGATGATCTACACCTTCTTCAAAGATGTTCCTAAAGATATTCTTGAGGCGGGGCGAATGGATGGTGCTTCGACTCAACAGGAAGTGTTTCAAGTATTAATGCCCTTAGCATTGCCGGGAATTGCCTCAACAGGATTACTCGCAATCATTCTGTCATGGAATGAAGCATTTTGGAGTCTCAATTTAACAACATCAGGTGCGGCTCCTTTAACGACATTTATTGCCTCATTTTCTAGTCCCCAGGGGCTATTTTGGGCGAAACTTTCCGCGGCATCCTCCTTGGCGATCGCTCCCATCTTGATCTTTGGCTGGTTGAGTCAACGTCAACTGGTTCGTGGGTTAACCTTTGGCGCTGTGAAGTAATTGTTTCTAAATCGGGATAATTTTATGTCCACCGTCACTCTACGCGATATCCACAAAACCTACGTCGATACGGAAGTCATCAAAGGCGTTGACCTCGATATTGGCGATGGTGAGTTTGTTGTGTTTGTTGGTCCCTCTGGCTGCGGTAAATCGACCTTGCTACGGATGATTGCTGGGTTAGAGGAAATTAGCTCTGGCGATCTGCTGATCGATGGCGATCGAATGAATCATGTCCCTCCCGACAAGCGTGGCTTGGCAATGGTGTTTCAGACCTATGCCCTCTACCCCCACATGACCGTTGCCGAGAATATGGCATTTAGCCTGCGGTTGGCGGGCATTCCCAAGGCAAGGCGGATGGAACGGGCGCGGGAAGTCGCTCGAATTTTGCAATTGGAACCGTTGCTCGATCGCAAACCCAGAGCCTTATCGGGTGGACAGCGACAACGGGTGGCGATCGGGCGAGCGTTAGTCCGCAACCCCAAAGTGTTCCTGTTTGATGAACCCCTGTCTAACCTGGATGCCGCCCTGCGGGTGCAGATGCGGATTGAGCTTGCCAGTCTGCACGACAGTTTGCAATCCACCATGATCTATGTCACCCACGACCAAGTGGAGGCGATGACACTAGCAGACAAAATTGTGGTGTTGCAGGGCGGTGTAATTGAGCAGGTGGGTTCTCCGTTGGAACTCTATCACCATCCCCGCAATCTGTTCGTTGCTGGGTTTATTGGTTCTCCCAAGATGAATTTCTTCCCGGTGACGGTGAGAGCGGTGAATGACTCTGGGACAACGGTTGAATTACCCAGTAATGGCACTGTCACAATTCCAGTTCTGCCAGGAAGTTTGGTAGTTGGGGACAGAGCTACGTTAGGAATTCGTCCAGAGCATTTGCGAATTGATCAAACCAATGCCGCGATCATGGGCGAAGTTTTAGTTGTGGAACGGTTAGGGGGTGAAACCTTCCTCTACGTCAAGATTGCCGGAGGAGATACCCTGACCGTGCAAACCGATGGCGACAATGCTAGTCGAATGCACGATCGCATTCCAATGGCGATCATGGTGAACTCTGCCATTTGTTTGATCAGTACGGGACAGCCATTGTCAAAGCCCGCCGCCACCACCTCACTGCAAAGGACGAGTATGAACAACATCAGCACCGGGTCGGCTATCAAGCTGAATGAAGCGGCACTTGCCCAACTCGACAATTCCGTTCGCGTTCCCACCTACGATCGCCACGCTATCACCAACGGCATTGTCCACATTGGCGTCGGCGGGTTTCACCGCGCCCATCAAGCGTTGTATCTGGATAACTACTTCCACCAAAACGCCGACTATCAGTGGGGGATTTGTGGCGTCGGGTTGCTGGACTTTGATCAACGGATGCGGGATGCGTTGCAATCCCAGGATTGTTTGTATACCTTGGTTGAACGCTCAGTGGCGGGCGATCGCGCCCGGGTAATCGGCGCAATCACCCGTTACCTGTTTGCCCCCGACGATCGGCAGGCGGTGATCGATGCCCTTGCCGCTCCCCAATGCCGGATTGTGACGCTGACAATTACCGAAGCCGGATACTACTACGTTGAGGGTAGCGGCGAATTTGATGCCAATCATCCGACAATTCAGTCTGATTTGCAGCATCCTAACCAGCCGATCGGCGTGTATGGATTGCTCACGGCGGCGTTGGAGCGGCGGCGTCAGCGGGGATTAGCGCCGTTCACCGTTCTATCCTGTGACAACTTGCAGGGGAATGGTAACATCGCCCGGAAAATGCTGACTGCCTTTGCCACGTTGCGCGATCCGGCATTGGCACAGTGGATTGCGGAACAGGTGGCTTTTCCCAATTGCATGGTCGATCGGATCACCCCTGCCACCACCCCCGCCGATCGAGCAATGGTACGCGAGCAATTTGGCATTGAGGATGCTTTCCCGGTGGTGGCTGAACCATTTTTGCAATGGGTGATCGAAGATCGCTTCTCTGCGGGGAGACCGGAGCTAGAACAGGTGGGGGTGCAATTCACCAATGATGTGCATCCCTACGAGATGATGAAAATTCGTCTGCTCAATGCCAGCCACCTGTTGATTGGTTATTTGGGAACGCTAATGGGCTATTCCTTAGTGCACGAATCGATGGCTGATCCAGTGATTCGGCAAACCGTCGATCGCCTGATGCAGGAAGTCACCCCAACGCTGCAACCCGTTCCAGGGATTGATCTAGACGATTACAAGCAAACGCTGATCCAACGGTTTTCCAATCCTAAAATCCGCGATCAATTGCCGCGTCTTTGTCTCAACAGTGCTGCAAAGATGCCCAAGTTTGTCTTGGGTTCTTTGCGCGATGCGTTGCGGCAGGATGGGGCGATCGATTACCTCAGCCTGGTGATTGCTGCTTGGTTCCGCTACTTGCAGGGCAACGATGATCAGGGCAATCCCATCCTGATTGATGACCCAATGGCAGAGGTGTTGCGCGATCGGGCGCGATCGGGTGGTTCTGATTCGATCGCACTGCTGAGCTTGTCTGAAATCTTTGGAGATCTGCCACAATCCTCACGCTTTGTCGAGATGGTCACCACTCATCTGCATCGGTTGGATGAATTGGGAACGAGAGAGACTTTGGGGAGCATGAATTAACTACACCAAGCCATCCCAAGTTGATGGTGAATCCAAATAGCTTCACCATTACCATACGGTTTTCTGTTTTTTAGATCGCTTGTACTATGGAGGAGCCGATCTAAAACTGACCGATGGTAAACTTGCTGCTGATCGAAAGCCCAGGCAAATCTAAAAAGTTGAGCCAGATTCTTGGTTCCGGTTGGACTGTGAAAGCCAGCATGGGGCATGTGCGAGAACTGGCGGAGGACGGGGAAGATTCCCTGGGGTTTGACCTGCTCGATCGCCGGATTGAGTGCCGCTATGAACCCAGAGGAGCCAAAGGCAAAAAGGTATTGTCTGACCTGCGGCAGGCGGTGAAGCAAGCGGACGCGGTTTACATTGCCACCGACCCCGATCGGGAAGGGGAAACCATCGGCTGGCATCTGCAACAGGCGTTGCGGCTCAAGAATCCCCATCGGGTGGTCTACAGCGAAATTACACCCCAAGCGGTAAGAGCGGCGATCGCTCAACCGCGATCGCTCGATCAATCCCTAATTGCTGCCGGACGAGCACGGGATTGTCTCGATAAACTGGTGGGCTACAAGGGCAGCAAGCATGTGGTCTGGCAGTTGGGCATTGGGGCAAAGTCGATGGGGCGGGTGCAGAGTGCAACACTACACCTATTGTGTGGACGAGAACAGGAAATTCAAGCATTCAAACCCCAGGATTACTGGAGTGTTTGGGTGGAGTATGGAGAAGGATTCAAGGCATTTTACCGTGCCAAATCTAAGGCAGCGGTGAGAGCATCAAGCGAACCGAGCGATGATGCTGCGCAAGGTCAGGAAAGTCAAGAATCAGACCGGGTGACTAGCCAAGCAGAAGCCGATCGACTGGTGGCGATCGCCCGTAGCAACACCCACCAAGTCATGGCGATCGAGGGCAAAACAACCCAGCAATCGCCGCCGCCCCCCTTCATTACCTCTAGCTTGCAGCAGGCAGCCGGGGCAAAACTGCGATTCAGCCCTGATAAAACAATGAAAGTGGCACAATCTCTATATGAAGCAGGTTTGATCACCTATATGCGCACTGACTCCGTTAGCCTGGCAGCCCCCTTTTGTGTCGCTGTGCGGCAATACTTGGAGCAGCACGATCCCACCAATGTACCCACTAAGCCAACCCGACATCGCGCCGTTAAAGGGGCACAGGAAGCCCACGAGGCGATTCGCCCCACCGATGTGCAGCGATCGCCCACGCAACTGCAAGCCAGTGCAGAGGAAACCAAGCTATATCAGTTAATCTGGGATCGCGCCGTGGCTTCCCAATGTTGTCCGGTTCGGTTACGAAAAACGCGAGTGCTGACCAACTCTGGCTCAACCCAATGGGAAGCAACCGGGCAAATTGTCGAGTTCCCAGGCTATACCCGCTATTGGAATAACATCGGTGCTGATACTCAACTGCCCCCCTTACAGCAGGGACAACCGCTGACGCTAAAACAAGCCGCCGCTGATAAAAAGCAAACTCAGCCCCCCCCACGCTACACAGAAGCCAAACTAGTGCAATTGATGGAGCGTAAGGGGGTAGGACGCCCCAGCACCTACGCACCAACGATTAAGACATTGAAAGAGCGAGAGTATGTGCAGGTGGAGAAAGGCAAACTCCAGCCCACCCCATTAGGGATGGCATTAGATGGTGCACTGGAGCAGTTATTACCGGAGTTGCTTCAGCCAGAGTTTACAGCACAGATGGAGTCAGCCTTGGATACGATCGCCCAAGGCAAGCAGGACTGGCAAACCTATTTGACCGACTGGCATCGCACCTATTTCGCTCCCGCCTTAGAGAAAGCACGGCAACGGCTCGGCGCAAATGGCAGTCAGGTGACGACATCAGGAGGGGGGCGATCGTCCAACTCCACCAACTCCAACTCCACCAACTCCACCTCCACTAAGTCAACTCCACAAGCAAGTGTGACAAAAATTAAATGCCCCAAATGTGGAGAGGCGATGAGCAAGATCCCATCAAAGTCTACAAAGCTAAAGGCAAATCATTTTCTCAAGTGTGGTACAGCAAACTGTGAAACGGTGATGTTTTGGAATCCCCAAAACAAGCGCTATGAATTGCCCTATGCCCAACGCCCTCCCGATCCGTCCCTGTTTACGGAGGTTCCCTGCCCAGTGTGTGGGGCGTTGTTGGAGCGCTATCGCTACACAAAGGAGGACAAGGAGAAGACTATGTTGCGCTGCTCACTGCTGGAGCATCGCCGGGGAAAGTGTAAGGAGGTAGCCTATTTTGAGGGACGGGATGGCTTTTGGTCTCCCAAGTTTGGAACGTTGAAGCTTGTAAGTAGCCTTACAAAACTACTTGAACTACTTTCCCCCCCAACTCTTCGGCCACTTTG
>JAAUSV010000269.1 GCA_012032525.1 Leptolyngbyaceae cyanobacterium SL_7_1 | reverse complement strand
CGTAATCCCCCCACCCCGCCCGTGGCTCCCACCTCCACTCTGGGCAAACAGAGCACTGTCATTGCCAAAGGCGTCGGCTCCCCCCCACCTCCACCCGCATCGCCCACAACCAACAAATTGCCCACCGCCCCTGCGCCAAAACTGGAGACCGACAACTCCGCTCCCCCTTGCAGCAACACCTGATTGTCTGCGATCGCCACTAGATCGCCAGAATCCTGTGCAGGAGAATTGGTGCGAACCCGCGCTCCATTGTTTACTGCAATGTCATTGCCGCTTAGGAAGATATTGCCGCCATTTGAAAACGTATTGGCATTGATAATCACTGCCCCTGTTCCTGACGGTGCTCCACTGGCGGGGTCGTTTGCTAACAACTGGATGGTTCCACCATTGGTTTGTAAGACGTTATTCACGGCGATCGTGTCACCCGCCTGTGCCGTTAGCCCAATCCCCTCCACGGGAATCGACACCGCTGCATCAAAAATAATATTCTGTGAGGCTTGCAAAATCACATTGCTGGTAGCACTATTGATCGCTGCGACATCCAATCGAGTCTCGTTGTCACCCCCCAAATCCGGTGTACCAAAGGCGTTCACCTGATTCAAATCCGCTGTTTCTGCTCCTGCTGCCACCACGCGAATATTGGTTGGATCAAGCAACAGCGTTCCCGTCATGCCATTTGGGGCGCGAGTATCGACGGTTCCCTGAAAAATCAGGTGATCGCGTCCAGAGACTTCCACAAACCCCCCATTGCCTGCGATCGCCCCACCCCGCGCTGAAACCATTCCAGCAAATTCGGTTGTATCCTCTGCCCAAATAATCACCGTACCGCCGTTACCCGTGTCGATCGCGTCGGCGTGCAGGTTGGCAGTGGGGGAGATGGTTGTGAAGGATGAGGGAGGAAGGATAAAGGATGAAGGAGTTAAGCGGGAAGTCGGGACGAGGGGGGAGCCGGAGCCACCGATCAGGATAGTGCCGCCACTAGTGGGGCTGGAGGTGGTGATCGTACTGTGGTCGAGGAGATTGATGCGATCGCCCCAAACTTCCACCCTGCCTGCTGGGGCGGTGAGAGAGCCTGTTAGATCAACACGATTGCCGTGGAGGGTGAGGTGTTGCCCTGTAGGAACGCTAAGATCCGCCGCTAGGTCGATATTCCCGTGTCCACGCTGCAAGCCGATGGGAACGCTGACGGTGAGCAAAGGGGGAGCTTGGGGATTGGTCGCACTGAAGTCGCTGCCATCGGGGAAAGAGAAGCGATCGCCCGTGCTGACCACAAAGGAACCGCGCAAATCCAGTTGAGCATCGGCACCAAAGACAAAGCCGTTGGGATTGAGCAGAAATAAGTCAGCGGTTCCCTCCACTCCCAGGGTACCAAAAATATCAGAAATATCCGTGCCCGTCACCCGACCAACAATCCGTTCGATCCCAGCGGGGTTAGCAAAATAGACCCGTTCTCCAGCGTTGACGTTGAATTCTCTAAAGCTGTGGAACAGGTGCGAGCCGCGAGCCGCCCCACCAACGATGCGATCGCCCCTTCCCTCCCGCACCTCTGCGCCCTGTTCCACCTGCGATCGCTCGTTGCCCAATGTCTCGTCGGGGGTAATCTGCGCCCGTACTGGCAGAGGTAAGCCTGACAGCGAAGCGAGGGCAACCGCCCATCCCAGACTTGCCAAGAACCATTGAGTTGACAGGTGCATAGATCACCTCGGTGCAAGGGGTTACGCCCATCTTAATACGGCAATTGCAGGCTAGAAAAATTTCATACAAAGGGTTAAATAGGGGTTAAATGGTGCTGCTGCCCCGATTCCAGCACTTTCCGTTACACTTTGTAAAGAAGCGATCAAGCAGGGTAGGATCATGCCACGCAAAGATACCATCTTCGAGCAGTTTCTCGCGCCCATTTTCAAGAATGTCTTGATTGATCAAGACGCCCTCCTGCGCTATTACAAAAGCATTGATTGGAATCGGGAGTGCGATCGCCTGTGCAACCCCGCCGTTACTTACCCCAGCTACTACAATCAGCCATTTCACAGTATTGAGGGGGGATACTTAAATATCGATGCGGCTGTATCCTACGACCCCATTACCCAGTACGTGTTGCCACCTAATGAACCCCTAGTGCGACAGGAATTGCTCGATCGGATTCGCGTCAAACCCCGTCGGATTCTAGATCTAGGCTGCGGCACGGGTTCCTCCACCCTCATGCTCAAGCAACACTTTCCCCAAGCCCAGGTGATTGGACTCGATCTCTCCCCATACATGCTGGTGGTTGCTGACGATAAAGCTAAAAAACCGGGCTAACAATCCAATTCCACCACGGCAATGCCGAACAAACTAAATTCCCAGAGCACTCCTTTGACCTGGTGACTGCCTCCCTGCTGTTTCACGAAACCCCAGCCGAAGTCTCCCAAAATATTCTGCACGAAGCCTTTCGTCTGCTCCAACCGGGTGGCGAAGTCGCAATTCTAGACGGCAACCAAACAACCCTGAGACAAGTCGGTTGGCTTTCCGAAATTTTTGAGGAACCTTACATCAAACCCTATGCCGCGGGCAGTGTTGATGCCTGGATGGGCAAATCCGGATTTGCCGACGTACACACCGATGATGTCTGGTGGATTCACCAAGTCACTCGTGGGGTCAAGCCACTGCTCGATCGCCCTCCCCAACGAGTCACCTTTGCCAAACCCGAAGAACTTGGAGAAGGGCAGTGGGTAATGGGATGATGGGCAAAGCAGTCTATTGGCTAATAGCCAAGAGCTATTAGCTGCAAACTCAAAATCCCTCTGCCTTTATTCCTTCCCATGTCTCTAAAAGCTGTTTTATTTGACTTTAACGGTGTGATCATCAATGATGAACCGTTGCATGAAAAGCTGATCAGTGAGTTGTTGATCCAGGAAAACCTGCGTCCTAAATCAGGGGAACTTTGGGAGGTGTGTATGGGGCGAAGCGATCGCGCCTGCCTAACAGAATTGCTCAGCCGTCGAGGGCGCGTCGTGACTGAGGCGTATTTGAATGAACTGATTGCTCGAAAGTCGCGTGCCTATCAGTTGCAACTGGAAACGATCGAAACCCTGCCCACCTACCCAGGCTTGGACGATATTATTTTCAAATTGCGATCGGCAAAGCTGAAAATGGCAGTTGTCAGTGGGGCAACGCGATTAGAAATTGAACTCGTGTTGGAACGTCTGCAACTCACTCAACACTTCAGTGTGATTGTCGCAGGGGATGAGATTTCCACCAGCAAACCTGATCCAACGGGATATCTGTTAGCAGTCGATCGCCTCAATGAACAATTCACTAGCCTGAAACTCCAACCCAGCGAGTGTTTGGCGATCGAAGACACCCCCGCCGGAATTGAAGCCGCAAAACAAGCCGGAATGCAGGTGGTGGGGGTGGCTAATACCTATCCCTTCCACATGATGCAACGTCAAGCCAATTGGGCAGTGGATTATCTGTCGGAGTTGGAACTCGATCGAATTCAAGAAATCTTCTCAAAGCTAAAACCTCAACCGACGGTGCGCTAGAATAAATCAACCTTTCGGGGAGTTAGCTCAGTTGGTAGAGCGCTGCGATCGCACCGCAGAGGTCAGGGGTTCGAATCCCCTATTCTCCATTTAGACATTTGTCCATTAAAGAATTATTTGTCCATTTTTAAAGAATTGATGTCCAATTCTACGATTTTTAAGCATCTCAGCCTTTGAGCATTAAATTGTGGCTTAGAAATTCACGTTGAAAGAATTAATGTCCAAAAATGGCTTGCAGAAAGCTGTTATTAACTATGGCTAGTTGAACTACGAAATTTTGCAAGTGCGATCGCAGCGCTCCTTTCAACCCATCAGAATTCAATAATTCTTTGCCAACAAGTAGTTTTTTCTTTATGTTTCTTTACTCTTCAGCACTCCTCCGTAACATCATCAACCTCCCAGCTTATGTACGACCAAGACAACAATTGCAACACAGCTATTTTGGTGCTGTAGATCTTCTTCCCCGGCTTTCAGCCTATCTATGCAGGAATTTTGCACATGTACTCAAACCTATCGGAAGTACGCCGATCGCATCGATCCCTACCCCATAAACTTAGAGGAGACGATTCCAGCGTTAGAGGCTTTGTGTGAACATATTCTTGACCCTGTGATTGACCGCTTTGGTTTGGAGCGGTTTCAGTTGACCTATGGATTTTGCTCACAGGATTTGAAGCGGTTTTTAGCTCAGAGAGACCCAGAAACGGGGATTATAGCCATTCTCAATTGCGTGAACTACAGCTTATTTTGTGAGAGCCGCGCTGAGCGCGGCTCTCACAAAATAAGCGTGATTTATTCAAGCGCGAAGCGCTATAAGAATGGACGGGTTGATCCAAGTCGGGATCAACATATGGCACATGAGAAGAACCAGAGTGGTAAGTATTACTGCAACCCCCTGCGGGTAACGCGAAGCGCCCGCCTCGGTGCTGCCTGTGATTTTCGGATTATGGGAGTGGAGAGCGATTGCCTTGTTGAATGGATTCTAGAACAACGACTGCCGTTTGATTCGCTGTACTACTATGGGGGCGATCGACCCATCCATATTAGCTATGGTTTGCAGCATAAGCGAGACATCTGGGCGTTCACAGGAAAGGAAGTGCCAACGAGAAAAGGGATCGGGCGGTGGCTTGAGCAAGTGGAGCCACGTTTCTAGCTATCCTAAAAGCAGATGATGTAATAGCTTGGGGTTGGTGACAAATGCTGAATATCTCTCTTCCAGATCAGATTAAAACCTTTGTAGAGGAACAAGCAATTGCCGCAGGCTTCAACTCCGCCAATGAGTACGTCTATCATCTGATTTTGCGGGAGCAGGAGCGAGTTGCTCAGCAAGAGCGAATCGAATCTCTGTTGCTAGAGGGTCTGGAGAGCGGGGAACCAGTGGAGGCAACGGATGATTGGTGGGAAGAAAAGCGCTCTCAGCTAGCTGTCTACTGATGAACAATCACTGAGTCTTTACTCAACTCGATGTAATCGTGCTGAGACAACAGATCAACGATGAGGGATAAATTTGTAGTAAACAGAATTTCTAAGTCTACGTTTTGGATGTTTCCCGTTGTAATGAGCAGCAGTTTGTAAGGTTGCTGCATAGTGAGGAAGGAATCAACAAAGTCTGAATCTTTAGTAATGACGACTCGTTCCTCTTGAATGGAAATTGAGTTGATGATGGAGTCTGGAGTTGTGTTCTGCTGAGGAAGCTCTCTGGTATGAGTAGTGTCGTAGCCAGCTTCGTGCAGCAATCGGGCAAGGCGAATGGGTAGCTGGGCATCAACGAGGAACTTCATGATGCCAGTTTATGAATACTCTTCACCTGGCTGAGACGAGCGGCAAACAGGAGAACAGCGAGAATGTCGTCTGATTCGAGGTCATCGTAGTCGGCAAGAATTTCTTCAGTTGTCATGCCAGAGCTGAGGAGTTCAAGGATGAACTCGACTGGGTAGCGCAACCCACGAATACAGGGTTTGCCATGACATATCTCTGGATCATGCGTGATACGTTGCAATAAGTTTTTTTCCATAATTGGCTTAATTTTTGGTTTTTCAGGATGAGTGGGCGATCGCACTGATCATTTCTCTAGCTTAAGGTACCGATCGCCTCGGTGCCGCCTGTGATTCTCGGATTGTGGGGTTGGAGAGCGATCGCCTCGTGAAGTGGATTCTGGAACAGCAGTTACCGTTTGATTCGCTGTACTACTATGGGGGCGACCCTTGCGGTATCTGCGAACCAGCGCGCCCCCTACATATAAGTCGCGGTTCACAGAAGAAGCAGGATATTTGGGTATTTACGTCATACGGAGTGCCAACCCGCAGGGGAATTGAAGCGTTGCTACTCAAAGCGAAGAAATTACAGTAACCCGTCCTTCTAAAACTGGTTCTCGATGTCCCTGGACTGGTGAAGAACTCGGACGATTTCGACGCAATCGCTCGTTCGGTTATAGAAGATGGTGTAGGGTTTGATGGGAAAACTCCGCAAGCCTTCCAGGAGGTCATCCCGCTTCTTGCCCATGTTGGGGAACTTTGCCAGCATGGGAAATTTGTCCAGAATTTTGGCAATTAGGAGGTCGGCAGCGACTTCGTCACTTTGGGCAACGTAGAACCAAATGTCCTCAAGGTCTTGCTCCGCCTGCCGAGAAAGACGATAACGATTCATGAAGGCTTGGTCTGGGCTAAACGCTTGCGTCCTCGGCTTTTGATGGTTTCATGCAGGGTCGCCAGCGAGTCATCGCCGTAGTCGGTGTGTTCGCCACTCTGGAGTTGCCGGGCACCCACGTCAAGATCCTGCTTGAGAGCCTGTAGTTTCAGGGCGCGGAGTTCTTCTTCAACCTGCTGGAGTCGCTCGGTCATCTCCTGGAAGGCAGCCGCGTCCTGGATAACGACCTCAGCTTTGCCGTTGACGGTCAGGACAATCGGGGATTTGGTCGCCTTAATGCGATCAACGAAGGCTTTGGCGTTGCGCTTGAAGTCGGTGAGCGGGTGGATGTTCTCAAGCTTGATCATGGGTGGCAAGCATCGAATTCGGATCTAATTCGATGATAGGCGATCGGTTGAGTCTTTGCATTATTTTCTGGAGAGGAGCGATCGCCTTGGTGCTGCCTGTGATTTTCGGATTGTGGGGTTGGAGAGCGATCGCCTCGTGAAGTGGATTCTGGAACAGCAGTTACCGTTTGATTCGCTGTATTACTATGGGAGC
The DNA here is from genome assembly GCA_012032525.1 of Leptolyngbyaceae cyanobacterium SL_7_1. Taxonomy (GTDB): domain Bacteria; phylum Cyanobacteriota; class Cyanobacteriia; order Elainellales; family Elainellaceae; genus JAAUSV01. The sequence goes on along the minus strand of JAAUSV010000269.1, from coordinate 156 downwards.
GACCCTTGCGGTATCTGCGAACCAGCGCGACTATCCATATCAGCTACGCTCCTCAGCAAAGGCAAAGTATTTGGACATTCACAGACAGGGGAGTGCCAACCAGAAAGGGATTGAGCAGTGGTTAGAACGGACTTGGGTAGTCCTGTCCTGTTTCAA
>JAAUSV010000268.1 GCA_012032525.1 Leptolyngbyaceae cyanobacterium SL_7_1 | reverse complement strand
GAATAAATTCATGTAAAAAAGCTGTGCTTTCCAGGAAAGCACAGCTTTTCGTATGGAGATATAGCCACTGCCACCCGATCAGGGGGCGGGCATTCTAACTAGGTAGTCTTTTTGTGTTTGCGGAGAACCCCCAACCCTAACCCCAGCAACCCAGGTAACAAAGTTGGCACTGGAATCTCCAGTGGGTTGGCTGACAAGGCTGTGGCGCTGAGGTTGACGTTATCTAAAATAGCACCAACATTATCTCCCCTGCTGAACAATGTATTGCCAAGAAAGGGGCCATTGGCGAAAAAGAGAAATGCACGGGTGGGTGATGAAACACTAAAGGATTCTGTGTAAGTGGTCAGCTCAGCCACACTGGGAATGGTATATTCCCTGTCTAGGAGCGAATTGTCACCCAGTCCAAGGCGGACTCGGACGACTTCATCACTGCCTCGCTTTGATCCGCCTAAATCGAATCCCAAGGTATAAGAAAACCCTGGAGCAAAATCAAAGGCTCGTTTGCTTCTGAGTAATCCAGCATTATTACCTGTGCCATCTAAATCAACATACAGCCCATTGTTAGGATGCAAGTTGATGAACCCTTCGCCAATGAGGTCAACCCCGCCACTGCCAGCCACCACCTGCCAGTTGGTAAACTGGTTGTAGTTGAGGGTGCTGTTGTTGGCGATGCCGCCATTTTCACCATCGAAGTCGTCTGAGAATAGGGTCAGGGCTTGGGCTGGATTAGAGGTGCCAGCCGACATCAGGGTGGTAGCGGCGATCGCCAGTATTCCCTGCTTAACTAGGCTCACAAATGCCATAGAAGATTCACTCCAAATAAAGAAGACTGAGTGGTAGAGTCCCTTTGAAGTGCAACCATGTGGTTGAGTCAGAATTGAAATGCGTTTAGCCTGACTGTCCCTATTTAAAGATATGAACCAACATTGTGAAGCTAGTGCTTCCACACCCAACATTGTGCAGACGAGACCCGGCGATTTGTCGGATTTCCCTACTATTTCATCGGAACTTTATGAGTAGACAACGTGTCTTGTCTGATTCTTCACAGAACGCCCTGTTGCTGAAACCACTGCTGGAGGCGTAACCACCCATCCTGAGCTGTCTCTTCCTGGTAGGTCGGACGATAATCAGCGTGAAATCCGTGGGGAGCCTCTGGATAAACCATAATCTCCGAAGCACCGTTGGCAGTGGCGATCGCCTCGCGCATCTGTTCCACCGTGCTCACCGGAATCCCATCATCCATACCGCCATACAAGCCAAGCACGGGAGCTTGGAGCAGAGGAGCGACATCGACGGGATATAGGGGCTGGCGAGGGTTGGCGTCGCCGACTAATCGTCCGTACCACGCAACTCCCGCCTTGAGTTGAGCACTGTGGGCAGCATAAAGCCAAACAATGCGCCCACCCCAACAAAATCCTGTGATTCCCAATCGGTTGATATCGCCGCCCGATTTAGATGCCCAGAGCGCTGTGGCATCTAAATCGGAGAGCACTTGGGTGTCGGAGACTTGGGAAACGACTTCTCGGATGATTTTTTGAACATCGGTGAACTGGGAAACATCACCTTGACGGGCAAACAGTTCCGGGGCGATCGCCAAATATCCCAACTGCGCCAAGCGACGGCAAACGTCCTGGATATGTTCGTGGACACCAAAGATTTCCTGAACCACCAACACTACGGGAAAGGAATCTCCTGTGGACGGCATGGCTCGGTAGGCGGGCAGTTCACCATCTGCTACAGGGATCTGGACAGCACCAGCCACCAATCCTTCGGTAGTGGTAGTGATGGTGGCGGCGGCAACGGGACGGACGGCAGCGGCAAATCCGGCAGCAAGAGTTGCCATGAGCAATTCTCGCCGTTTAAAGCGATTCGACATAATTCAGCTTCCTTGGATGAATTTCTACAGGGCGATGAACGCTAGGGCTGATTCTAGACGATCGCTCCCCTCCTGGGAAACTTACTCATCGACTTCATCGGAATTAAACAGCGTTTCCTTGGCTTTCTCTGCCCGCACTCCGGCTTCCGCCATGACTTCGTCCATTTTTTCCAGCACTTCGCCGGGGTAATTTTCTAGTACTTTTGTGGAGAGAGAAATCCGTTGTTTAATCTCGTCCACATCAATTACCAGGGCTTTAATCGACTGCCCCACATGAAAAGTCTGATCTAGCGCAGAAACGTAGTTTTTGCTGATCTGGTTGATGTGGAGTAAGCCCGTGGTGATGCCAAAATCAACAAACACTCCAAAGGGTTTGATCCCCACAATTTTGCCTTCAACCAGTTGCCCGACTTGCAGTTGTCCCAGACTGGCGGCATGGTTTGCTTGGCGTTCCGAAAATACCAATCGACGGCTCTCGCGGTTGACCTCTAGAAATGCCACCGTGATGGCTTTACCAACGAGGGAATCAAGATTATTTTTATCGACTAGGTGCGATCGGGGAATGAATCCGCGCACCCCTTGCACGTCCACCGTTACCCCCCCTTTGTTGACCCCACTAACGCGCACTTGCACGGTTTGACCATTGTCCTGCATTTCCTGAAACCGTTCCCAAATCTGGCGAATCTCCAGTTGGCGAATGGACACGGTCACCTGTCCGTCTAGGTCCTGTTCCCGAATGATCAGAAAGTCGCGCTCCTCTTGCAATGGCACGACATCTTCTAAGTTGCTAAAGCGGCGTAGTGAGGCTTCGTCTTTCGGAAGGAACGCCGTTGACTTGCCGCCAACATCGATCAACACCCCATCATTTTCATAGCTAAACGCCTTACCCCGCACCACCTGCCCTCGTTGAAATTGGTAGTCGTGCTGTTCAAGAGCTTTGGCGAAGTCGTCGCTAGAAAAGGACAAGATAGCCTCCAAGGTTAGTTCAAACGATCGAATGCATACGGTTCGTTCACTATAGCCAATTCTGCTCAGGTTCGGTATAAGAATCTCACAAAGAAATGATCACCACCTGGGTAAAACCAACGGTAATCCTGAAGTCATCAGGATTTGAACCAGTGGATTGGACTTTCAGCCATGGGATTGGGTATTTTATTTTCTCAAGTCGTAATTCCCGTACTCAATTTGTCAAGGTTTTTAGAGTAAATTCTCTCTTAAGATTGTGGAAACTTTCTTAAACTCTTGTTTATAGTTTGGAGGCAACCGTTAAATTTCTTCACACATTGCAATCGAGATAGAGATTTTATCTGCATAAAGCTGAAATTTTCAAATTACTCTCCAGGGAGGTTTATCATGCGCATTGCTCAAATTGCTCCGTTGTGGGAACGAGTTCCACCACCCACCTATGGGGGGACTGAGTTAGTTGTGAGCCTGCTGACCGATGAGCTTGTCAAACGGGGACACGAGGTGACGCTATTTGCGTCGGGCGATTCCATCAGCTTGGCAAATTTGGAATTCGTTCACCCGCATGCATTGCGTCTTGATCAGTCGGTAAAAGAACATGGCATCTATGAAATGTTGCAGCTGAGTCAGGTTTTTGAGCAAGCTGACCAGTTTGATGTGATTCACTCGCATGTGGGGTGTGCAGCTATGCCCTACGCTGGTTTGGTTAAGACCCCCCTGGTGCATACACTCCACGGCATTTTTACACCAGACAACGAAAAAATGTTTGTCCGAGCGCGGAAGCAACCCTTTGTCAGCATTTCTGATGCACAGCGAGAACCGCGTCTGGGCTTAAATTATGTGGCAACAGTCTACAACGGCGTGGCGGTGGACAGTTACAAGTTTTATCCCCAACCTGATGAGCCTGCTTACCTGACATTCCTCGGTCGAATCTCACCTGAGAAGGGCACCCATTTGGCGATCGAGATTGCTAAGCGCATCGGCATGCCGTTGAAAATTGCAGGCAAAGTGGACGTGGTGGATGTGGACTACTACGAAAGCGAAATCAAACCCCATATCGATGGTGAACAGATCCAATATCTAGGTGAAGCGAACCACGTGCAAAAGAATGATCTAATGGGCCGAGCGGTAGCGACCCTATTTCCCATCACTTGGCGCGAACCGTTTGGTTTGGTGATGATCGAATCCATGGCATCGGGAACCCCAGTCATTGCGATGGAAATGGGGTCCACCAAGGAAGTAATTGCCCACGGTAAAACTGGATTCCTCTGTCATTCGGTAGAGGAATGTGTCGAGGCATTCAGCCATATTGAGACGATCGATCGCGCGGTTTGCCGTGAGCATGTGGTTGCCAACTTCAGTGTGCTCCGTATGGTTGACGGTTATGAAACGGTGTACGAAAAGCTGATGGCAGAGCGCTTTGCTCAAAATGGATACAAGCATGCTTCTGGCAAAACGGTGAATTTTAACCGATAAGTTACAAATTATGTCGTTGGGCGAACAGCAGTTCGCTCAACTTCCGGTGATGATAGAGCTACTTCAGGAATCATCGAGCATTGGCGGGTGGTCTGTTATGTCTAGCGGGCAGCTTTTGGGGAGAGCCACATCTTTCTACATAGCCGGATTTCCTTGCCCCCAGTGACTCGTATCAGTGACTTAATGTCGAGGTGAACTATGTCCGAACCCTCTGAATCGTCTACCGCGTCTACTATGAATCAGGCAAAGTCTGCATTTCCCTTTGCAAAGTCTCGCATTCCCCGACGGCAAGCGATCGCTCTCATCTCAGATCACAGCGATCCGGCGGTTGAGATTATGGAAGAATCTGATGGTCAAAGTGTCTATGTGCGAGCCGTCGGGGAGGCACTGGCAAAGCTCGGCTGGCAGGTAGATATGTTTACCCGCAAAACCCATCCCAGCGAAGCTACGATCGTGCAGCATTCCCCCCACTGTCGCACCATCCGGTTGACAGCGGGACCCGAAGCATTTCTCCCTAAAGACCAGCACTTCCAATCCATGCCAGAGTTTGTGGAAGCGTTCCTCAAATTCCAGACCAAAGATGGGGCAAACTATCCCCTCGTCCATACTAATTATTGGACATCTGGATGGGTGGGATTACAACTAAAGGAACGCTGCAATGTGCAATGGGTGCACACCTACCACTCCGTTGGAGCTGCCGTTTACGAAACAGCGGACAGCCTATCAACCTTGGCAGCAGAGCGGCTCTTGGTCGAGCGGCAAATTTTAGAACAAGCGCATTGCACCGTGGCAATTACGCCCCAGGAACAGGAGCAATTGCGATCGCTGGTCTCCGAACAGGGATGTATCGAAATGATTCCTGGAGGTACGGATACGGAGAATTTTCACTTCATTCCCAAGTCAGAGGCACGTACCAAGCTGGGCTTACTAGCATCTGAGCAAGTGGTCCTCTGTGTCGGACGGTTTGAGCCCCGCAAAGGCATTGAAACTCTGGTAAGGGCAGTTGCACAGATCAAAGCTGACTCTGAAGATGTTCCCTCCAACCTGCGCTTATTGATCGTTGGTGGCAGCGATCCGGAGCACTCCGATGGACAGGAACTCGGTCGGATTGAGCGACTGGTGCAGGAGTTGGGAATTGGGGAGCAAACGGTGTTTGTGGGTTGGGTACGCCACGATATGTTGCCGCTTTACTACACGGCGGCGGATGTCTGTGTGATTCCCAGTGACTACGAGCCGTTTGGACTGGTAGCGATCGAGGCAATGGCATGTGGCACCCCCGTGGTTGCCTCAGCGGTGGGTGGTCTTAAGTTCACCGTTGTACCCGATGAAACGGGATTGTTGGTGCCTCCACGGGATGTTGATGCCTTTGCCAATGCCATTCACCGAGTGTTGACCGATGAAGTGTGGGCAAAGAAACTGACCCGACAAGCCTCGACCCGTGTCCAAGAAACCTTTACCTGGACGGGAATAGCAGCCCAATTGAGCAATCTATATCGCCAGTTGTTTGCCCAATCACTGACCCAGGCACCTGTTGAACGTTCCCTGCCTCGCTCTGCGGTGGTCGCTCCGTTAGCGGAACCAGTGAGAGCCTTACCTGCCTAAGCGGTAAATCAAGTTGCTTTGTAGGGGTACAGTAATGACCTGCCCCTGCAAAGAGTTTATGAAGGGTTGTATCGAACCGTGAATTAGTGCTGCTGACCGTTGAGGGGCGTATCAGAATACGCCTCTTTTTTGCAAGAGCGGGATGCAGTCTTTAAGATCTAAAGTCAGCGATCGATCTTGATTCCACCGTAATATTAGACACCTGCACTCTTCAGTAATGCCAGATTTTTTTGAACTAGACGGACGAACTTTTGTCGATGCCCAAGTAGCGTCCATTCCGGAATGGGCGTGTGTCACAGCCGATCGACCCCAACCCACCCTCACCCTAAAGATGATGATCTGTTTTTGATCACCGATACCCTCGGCAATATTTCTGGTTGCGTTCAGGATGGCGTCAGCGATAGCTTAGGATTATTTTGTCGCGACACCCGCTATCTCAGCCGCTTGGAATTGCAAGTCGAAGGGCGATCGCCGATTTTGCTCAGTAGCGATGCTCGTCGCGGCTTTGCGCTCTCGGTGTTGTGTACGAACCCTCGCCTCGACGATCGCATCAAGGCAGAAACCATTGGAATTGAACGAGACATTGTCCTCAATGGAGCGTTGTTTGAGGAACTCACCATCACGAATTACAGCACGGCTCCCATCGACTTTGAGCTGAGTCTCAGTTTCAATGCTGACTTTATCGACCTGTTTGAAGTGCGAGGACAGGAACGGGGGCGGCGAGGGCAATTGCTCTACCTGGTTCCCCCCAATGCCAATCCAGAGCACCTAGGTGAACCAAAGGGGGATTGCGACACGATCACCCTTGCCTATCAGGGGCTAGACGAGTCGCTGATGGAGTCCCAAATCCAGTTCTACCACCAGCTTCCCAATTTCCTCAAGGGTACACCGCAATTTGGCAATTGGAGCTAGAAGCCCACGAAACCAAACAATTGGGCTATCGCCTCCAACCA
>JAAUSV010000267.1 GCA_012032525.1 Leptolyngbyaceae cyanobacterium SL_7_1 | reverse complement strand
TGGGCGGGGTTGGCTCCGGTGGCGATCGCACATGGGAGGGAGCTGTCAGCGAGGGAGTGACGGTGACATTTTGCAGTGCCATCATCCCATGCTGTTTCAGCCACCCCAGCCCCCGCTGGGACTCCACCGGATCATTGAAAATGTAGCGATCGACCAAGGGCGGCGTTGCCCCATCCAGTGAAAGCAAGATTACTTTGGGAGCAGGTTGGGGAGTCGATCGTGCCCCCATCCAAGGCAGAAACACAAAAACAAAGGCAACCAATCCCAGCACCAAAAACCGCAGCATTCTATTGCGTGAAGGACTCATGGCAGCGCACCGACGATTTTGCAGGTAGAGTTGCCGCCATCATAGCAATTCGTCAAACGAGGAATGCCAGTTTTGTATTCCACCGCACACCTGCCACCGGCGATGCTGCACCCTGCCCAGTCCCCCAGCCCTTTAGAATAGCTGTATCATCCGTTTCCCAATCCCAACCCTATGGATATTCCCGTTCTCTCGTCTACGGCGGTGTTGACCCTACTGCTGGCAGTGGGGCTGGTGTTCTTTATTCGTGCCTCCTCCAAGGATCGGACTGAGGTGGCGCAACTGCTGAGCCAGCAATCTGAAGAAGCCACCCTAGAACAACTGCAACGCTACTTTGACGATCGCGCCTACCGAGTCACGGCGATCGACCCGACCACGGGAGTCACCTTTGAGGGATTTGTCCGACCCAGCGTGTTTCTGGCGATCTTTCTGACCCTACTGGCAGCAGTGGGGATTCTCTGCTTGAGCTTGGTGCTGGCGTTGCTTTTCCCCGCTGCCGCCAAGGTTCTACCCGGCTTGACCCTCCTCGCCCCACTCGCAGGCGTGTTCTATTGGAAAACCTCTGGACGCCCCGAAACCGTGCGCCTTCAGTTTGCGACAGCCACGACTCGATACAACTCCCCAAAACATTGTCACTGTCACCGCCCACCGAGATGAGCTGGCGGAAATTCAGCGCTCGCTCTCCCTGACTCCGATCGCACTAGGGGAAGACTAACCAGTTATCTTGAAAGCATCCGCAATTTCCTCATTTCAAGGCTTGGAAGGTTCCTATGGTTCTCACCGCCCAACAACTTGCCGACTTGATGCCCGATGCGACGCAGCTTGAGAGTAATGAACCGGAAATGGAAAGTTCTGTCCACTACGCGCAATTGGCGCTACTAGTTGCCTGTTTGGAATGGTTGTGGCGCGATCGCACCGACTATTTCATCGGCGCAAATTTAACCATCTACTTCAGTCGGCAACAACTGCGTAACCGTGATTTTCGCGGTCCTGATTTCTTTTTGGTGAAACACACCGAGAAACGCCCGCGCAAATCCTGGGTGGTGTGGGAGGAGGATGGCAGATATCCCGATCTAATTATTGAGTTGCTCTCTGTTTCAACGGCAAAGGTCGATCGCACCTTAAAGCGCAATCTTTACCAAGATCGATTTCGCACCCCAGAGTACTTCTGGTTTTCCCCAGAGACCAGCGAGTTTGCTGGATATCGCCTCGTCAACGGCGTGTACCAGGAGATCGAACCTGACGAGACAGGACACCGCTGGAGTGAGGCGTTGAACCTGTACTTGGGACTGCATCAGCAGCAGTTGCGCTACTTCACCTCCAGCGGGAGAACTGGTGCCCACTCCAGCGGAAGCAGCCGAGCACGCTGAGCAACGAGCGGCACTTCTAGCCGAGCAACTGCGATCGCTTGGCATTGAACCGGAGGCGTAAGGGTGAGTGCTGCTCAGTTATTGCCCCATTACCAAGCCAAGACCCTACGTCAGGGTGGGCAAAAATTCCTGATCGACAGCCAAGGGGTACGCTTGCCCAGTGTCACCACAATCCTCAATGCCACCAAACCCGCCGCCGATCGTCTTGCCCTGCAACAATGGCGCGATCGGGTCGGACCCAGCGAAGCCAGCCGCATTGCCACCACCGCCAGTCGGCGCGGCAGCCAAACCCACAAATACTTGAAGGAGCATTTGTTAGGCAAGGAAACGGCTTGCCCAGAAGGAGTCCAACCCTACTGGGACAGCCTCACTCCCGTGTTGACCCATGTGGCAGAGGTGCGGCTAGTCGAAGGCTTTGTGTTTCACTACGACCTGCGCTATGCCGGGCGGGTCGATTGCATTGCCAGCTACCACGGCACTCCCTGCATCTGCGACTGGAAGACTGCCGATCGCCCCAAGGGTTCCCTCGATCGTCTGCACGATGCCCCCCTGCAACTGGCAGCTTACTGCGGCGCTGTGAACCATACCTATGCCGAGCAGGGGATTAAACTCAACCACGCAGCCGTGATTGTGGCGATCGCCACCAACCCGCCGAGGTCTTTTGGCTAGACCCCGAAGTGTTACGAGACTACTGGCAGCAATGGCAAGCACGGGTCGATCAGTTCTATCGGCGCTGGGGATGAGGCGAGGTTGGTGATTGGCTGTTCACTAATCGCTAGCTCTCCACCAACACAATCCACCGACCCTCAACCCTGGCGATCGCCCCTCCCCCAAACGGATCGGTTTGACTGCGATTTGGTGCGGCAATCAACCCGGTGATCTTCTCGACATGATCGAAGTTGGGCGCAGTGTGCAGAAACTGATGCAAAAACCGTCGCATCGCCCGGCGTTGTAGGGCTAGGGGCAGGGATTGCAATTGGCAGCGATCGATCCGTTGCCAGCACGATTGCTCCTCGCTCCAGTCGTCTAGGGCGTGCTGGTAGGGTGCATCGACCAATGCTTCTAAACACTCGACCTCAGCCCGCAACAACTCGGCAGTTTGTGCCAAGGTGTGTTCGACTTGGGGATTGAATTCGGCTAGAGCAGGCAACAGGTGAGCACGAATGCGGTTGCGGGTGTAGCGCCAGTCGTGGTTGGTGGAGTCTTCCCAGACGGGCAGATTGGCATCCCGGCAGAATTGGGCAGTTTCCCGCCGATTGATTTCCAACAAGGGACGAACAAGCTGAATCTCATCCACCAACTGACGCTTCCACGTCAAGGCTTGCAACCCATCGGCTCCGCTGCCTCGGATCAGGTTGTAGAGCAACGTTTCCGCCCGATCGCTTTCGGTGTGTCCAGTGACTACAACACTGTACTGCTGCCGATGGGCGATCGCCCCCAATTCCCGGTAGCGCACTCCCTTGCCTCGGCTTCGCTGCTGGGCGGGGGGGTGCGATCGCACTGTAGTAGGGCAATTCCCACCCTGCCGCCAACTGGGCAACGTGCTCGGCGTTGGCATCGGCATCGTCTCGCCAGCGGTGATTGCAATGGGCGATCGCCAGTCGCCACCCCCACTTGGGCTGCAAATCCCGCAACAATTGCGCCAGGCACAGCGAGTCCTGCCCGCCGGAAACCGCGATCAATACGGATTCAGCTTGAGGTAGCAGACGACGTTGGCGGAGAGTGATGTGGAGGCGATCGTGCAGGGAAGTCCAGTGGGTCATGATCACAGCGTAGAATTTTAGAAAAATTGCTGAGAAATTGCGCTCAAACCGTATTGTTGAAAATCGTTGTTGATATAGTTATTGGTTAGAGTATTTAGGGCGTTGACCAACTCAAGCTGACTGTTCAAACTGCCCAGTCCCCTTCATTAGTAGCAGGAGCCGCGTGTATTTACTCATTCCAGCCGCTGGGGTAGGTCAACGAATGCAGAGCGAGTGGCAACGCCAAGGCAAAGCCCACCGCAACAAACTATTTTTACCGTTATTAAATCGTCCGATTCTCTATTGGACACTCCTGGCGGTCAAGCAAGCCCAGACGATCCATTGGATTGGGATTATTGGTCAACCGCAAGATTTTCAGGATTTTAAGGAAATCGTCGTGGAGCTGGGGTTGTCGAAAATGGTGCATTTCGTTCCCGGAGGAGCTACCCGGCAGGAATCGGTGTATCGCGGATTAGAAGCTTTGCCTGTGTTGGCAGAACGGGTGTTGATCCACGATGGGGCACGCTGTCTGGCTACCCCGATGCTGTTCGATCGCTGCACCGAAGCCGTAATCAGTTCTCCAGGATTTGTGGCGGCAGTACCCGTGAAGGACACGATCAAAGTCGTCAAACCGGAGAGTGATATTATTCAACATACCCCCGATCGCCAACATCTCTGGGCAGCCCAAACGCCCCAAGGGTTTGCAGTGGAACCCCTGCTCAAATGCCATCGGGCGGCGTTGCGTCATGGTATTGCTGTTACGGATGATGCCGCCCTGTTTGAGCAATTTGAGTTGCCCGTGCGGGTGGTGATGGGGGAGGAAACTAATCTAAAGGTGACAACTCCGGTTGATCTGCGATCGCCGAGTTTATTTTGTCGCAGCGATCGCTGGATGAGCAGCCAATTGTCAGTTAAATTAGCCCGCTACTGCGCCAGCAATTTAGCACTACCAAAAAAACAACACATTACAAAGCAAGGCTTAACGACCCCCCTTTGTAATGTGTTGCATCAAAAAAACTTTGGATAATTTCCTCCAAAATTCTCCTAGAGTCGCGATCGCTCTGCACGAGAATTGTGAGAAAACTAAAAACCTCGTTATTTTCTGAAACCTTAACGACTAGAACCTGCCAATTGCAGACTTTCTACCTCATCTTCGGGAACTCGCAGGCTGGGGAACAAAAAGTGGTTCTCCTCAACGTATTGAGCACCAAACAATCCCTTCTCCGCCCAAAAGTACCGATCCGTGGTGTGCTCGTTACGCTTAACCAGCAGCAATGCTGGTGGTAAAATACCTTCCGCTTGGATAAATTTCCGGGCGGCTGTAACGGGCTTATCCTCCCCACACTCAATGCTGTACTGAGGCACCAATTCCAAAATCCGTCGCCCCTCTAAACGGCGACGGCTCTTACGCTTGCGTCTCCTTGCCAACCTCTTTACCTCCTCTCTCGGTTCAATAGGTGTAACCGTGGTTACAAAATACTAAGAACGTGGCAAGTATATCGACTTAGATAGGGAATTTCAACTTCCCTTAATCTTTCGACATAAACTCTTAAACCGTTGCTACAAGAGTCTTAAGCCTGCAAAAAATCACTCAAAGTTGCCAAACCAACCCTCTACAAACGTCTTAACATGCCTTGGCAAGCCAAAATCTCTGTCCTTAGACAGGTGCGTGAGGTTGCAACACCCTGTTTACCGTTAATGGTGGGGATATTTGGCGTTGGTGCGGCGTACTAGCCAGTAGCAAATGGAAAGGGCAAAAATGGCAGCAGCAAGGGCTAGCAATTCTGCATAGGAAATCTTTTCAAAATCGAGAATGATGATCTTGCGGGCAACGGCAATCAGGGAGGTGATAATTACCATTTCAATCTGAATAATGTGGCTACCCAGATAGGACGTGATGTTTTGAGTGATCTCTAATGCAATCAAAATATTGAGAAATAGCCCAAAGATTTTTAACAGGCTGCCAGAAAATTGCCCCAACGGAGGAGACAAAAGCTCTTCCGCCAACACGATCGCCAGGTCGATAATGGCAAACAAAACCACGCCGATCATAATCAGGGACAGTATCTTGGCAAAGAAATCCTCAATGCTATCCAAAAACATGAGGAATCGTTCGTTTTGACGCTTATCGAGCAGTGGACTAAATAGCCTTCGTAAAAATCGCATTGCACTTTATGAATGAACAGCAGAAAGGGGAAGGAGTTGCGCTTGAGTTTGCAGTTTGCTGAGTTCGCGCACCAGTCTAGAGGCTTGGTGGCGATAGAGCGGCAGGGGAATGGTTGTGGGCACGTGATTCATCACCTCGATCGCTGTACCCATACTGCATCCCGTAATTCGAGCGATCGCCTGTGCCGCTTCAAAGGCGGTTCCCTTTGTCACCGTTGCCTCTACTAAAACCTGCCAACGACGAGGTAGCTGATCGCCTCGATCGATCTGACGCAAATTACTCACCGTTGCCAAAACTACTACCCGATCGCCCCCTTGCAGTTGGGTATCGTCTGATGGCAACAGCGTTCCCATCTCCCCACGCGGTTGGTAGAAAATTGGCACTACGCCATAGCCATAGCCAACTTCTGCCAGCAGCAATCCTTGCAAGCGATCGCCCTGCTGGATCGTATACTCTGCCACCAACACGGTTTGATCATGCAGTCGCAATAGATCGAGAATGTGATCACCAAATACCGCCGCCGCAAAGGCAGCCGCTGCCAATTCGTAACTGCACAACACACTGGCGTAGGGCAAGAGGCGATCGAGATTGCGACTAAACACCGGATCAAAGGTTTGAATTACCAACGCCACTGTGGGGCTGGTGGTGTGCATCATCAGCCCAATTTCTAGGTTGGTCATCTCGTTGTTTGTCGCCACGACCACACTGCGGGCAGTGGGCAGATTGACGCCATCGATCGCTTGGTGTAAATCCTGCACCACCAGCGGCATGTCGGGTAAAACCGATGGTTCCAGGGCAGTTTGGTGTAACCCCACCAACGGTTGCCTGAGTCTCTGCAAAACCGTTGCCACCTGTTGACCTACGCCATCCAAGCCAATCAGCACCACATGGTCCTGACTAGGCACCGGGGGACGTTTGTTGGCTAAGTCAAATTTGGCGGCTAGCAAACTTTCGGTTAATAGCGCGTAGAGAACGGCGATCGAAGCCGTGCCCGCCAGCATATAACTCAGATTCAAAAACCGCATCCACAACGGAATTGCATCACTGCTACTCAGCGCCCCAAACACCGTATCGTAGGAGCCAAGCAGCATCACCCCCGATACGTACAGCGACTTGAGCCAACTTTCCTGGGGATGGGCAGCCTTTAGCAGCGTGGTTCCCAGGAGAATCAGTGCGAGTACCGTAATCCCTACCAAGATCGCCACCTGTTTGCTCTGCTGTTGAGTGGCAAATTGCCAAAACTGAGCTGGAAGCTGCCGTATATTCAACTTTGAAACGCGATCGCGCCCTATTTGCCA
>JAAUSV010000266.1 GCA_012032525.1 Leptolyngbyaceae cyanobacterium SL_7_1 | reverse complement strand
CAAAGTCCCCCAATTTTGGGGGATTTAGGGGGCAACCATCAAGCAATTTATACTTCTCAGATATCCTCTAACGACTAAAACCTTGCTGTCCAGATTCCCGGCGTCTCCGAGACGCCGGGAATCTTTGAGCACCCGCTGATTTAGAATCGCTCCGGCTCAGAAGCTCCGCTCACCGCCTCACTCCGCCGATCGCCCCACCCACCGTTCTCGCCGCAACACACTCATCAGCTCCCCCGACTCCGGCACAGGCAACAGCGGACTCCAATCATTGACCTCAGCAAAGCCGCGATGGTGCAGCGAATAGATCGTCTCCATCACCCCCTCACGGGAGCCAATGATAAACACCTGCAAGCGTTCCCGTTCGGGGTCTGGCGGTTGGGGGACGATCGCCTCCTCCATCGAGACCCGCAACGATTCAAACAAACGATTTGACATAGGATTCATTCCAGTGATCTAGGGTTTACAGAGAAACCCCAAAAAATCTAGCCACCCCGCTTTCTTGACACGACAAGTCGGAGTGGCTAATGGAATGTTAGAATCTTCCGTTAGCCCTCGACTGCCTTCTTCAGTCCAAGGGTTAGCTATCCATTGCTGCTGCAACAGCTTTGGGTAGCGCTAGATTTTTGGGTCGTCTCGGTTGCTCACAGAAAAACAACCATAACGTAAGACCATACTGGGGATGGGGGGTCGTAGTCAAGCACTTTCCCCATTCCCCAGACCAGGTTGACCAGACTAATTAGAGGCGATCGCCGCCGCCCCATTATTGGAGGGATTGGAAGCAGTCAAGGTAGGCTGGGTGGACTGGGTGGGCTGGGTTGCCCCCACAGACGCCGCACTCGCCGCCCGCTTCCCAGTCCTGCGCCGTGAACCCCCCGCCATCTCATACTCCTGGCTCATCTTGCCATACCGTCCTGCCACCGCCAACAGCATTTGCTCTGCCATCGCCAGCGCTTCCTTCTCTGGCATTTTTGACATCATCTGCTAGCTTGTCGATCGACGACAACGCCGTATTGTAAACTGCCAGCTTTAACTGCAAATCGTTGATCAAAGCCGCAAAGACGGCGATCGTCAGATTGTTTCCTAGATCAAGCTCCGGGTCGATGGATTTCGCACTCTCCATCCGCCGACTCACCCGCTCCAACACATTAGAATTACGTTTGCGACGTGCCATACGCACCCCTCAAAAAAGTACAGCCCCACTGTAGCCCTGCGGCAATCATCCGCTTTAGGGAGAAATTCGGAACTTTGAAGGGGGCAATGGGGGCGATCGGAAAACTCTCGCAATCCTACTTAGAGAGTGTCTGAAGAGTGACAATTGTGATCCGAACCGCCCCCCAAACCCCCCAAAATTGGGGGACTTTAAATCCGTCTTTACGCGGTGTGCCTATTGATGGCTGAAATGCCTATTGTCTTGTGGGATGGGCATGAATGATGAAATCCTGCCGCCCCCGGCTTCTTTTGGAGAAGCCGGGGATCTTTGTTTCATAGTTGATTTAGGACTGCTATATTCATGCCGCATTAGAACAAATGCTGCAAACGTTTGAACGTTTCTTACTCGCGTTCAAACATTTGCAGCAATGCCTTATACATTTGTATCAAACGCTTCAACGTTTCTTATCGATCAAACAACGTTTGCAACAAATCATCGAACGTTTGCTGCAATTGTTTGAACATTTGTTGCAAACCATTAAACGATTGCTGCAAATGCTGAATGATTTGCTGCAAATGAAGCAGTTTTACCGACTTTGATACCGTGGGATGGGTGCGAAGGGCGATCGCTTCCCCAATGAGGTAGCCGTGTTACTCCGGTTGAATCAGTTACTTCCAATGGAAAATCAGAAAATAAGGATTTTATTAAATTATCAAGAAAAAATGGCGTTTTATAGAAGGTGTTGTTAACTTAGCTGTCAAGGCAATTGCTGTTTTGCTCTTACTGCCGTCTCTTCGCCCCCACTCCATGACCGATCCGACCGCTCAACCCCAATTAACTCCCTCAATCCACCCCCAACAAATTACGCTTGCGATCGCCTGGTGTCTTGCTTGGGGAGAAGCCCAAGAACCCCAACTCCCTCTAGAAACCTTGCATCAGATGCGGCAGGCAATCCTAGCAGGCAACGATCCTCCTGAAGTAGTCAAGGATTATGTAAATCAGGCACAAACCCTCCAAACCCTCACAGACAGTGATTTCCCTAAAAAGCTTATAGAACTAGAACGGAATTATCCCCAGCTTTGGCAGCAGCAGACTCGCATTGGGCTAGTTTATGGCGGAGCCACCAAGATCAAGCAATATGTCTTTGAGTCCGCCAGTCTATCCGATATTCGTGGAGCCTCTGCCTTGCTCGATCGGATTAACCTAGTCGATATTCCTGGTTTCTTTAGTCATCCAAAAGGTTCTAACACTGCCACAACTTGGCTCAATGACCATTTCTCAGACTTACACTTGGCTTTGATCCCAGAGCTGTTGGTTTATTTCAAGGGTGGTACTATTCTTGCCTTTTGCCCTGCTGCTTATATACATGATCTATCAAATGCGATCGAAAAACGCTACACCCACGAAACCCTCACTGCCAATTCCTGTGCGGTAGGAGATACCTTCAGGCTGTTGGAGATTCGCTTCGGTTTGCTGCAAGATCCAATCGAAAATACATTATGGTTTGACAAACTGAGATCAGATTGGAAAGATAAGCCAATTTTAAGAGCCTATTTTGGTTTGCCGGAACCGCAAGACAAGGAGGGTAAGCCCACAAATCCTGATCTAGAAAAAGCGCTGAGCAATCGGAAAAACTTTAATGAATTGGTAGGTAAGTTAGCAACCCAATTCAATCAACGCCGCAGTGGGTTTGATGCAGGGGGAGATCGCCCCAGTCGTCGCTATCCTCCCATGTTTGAGACTCATCCTTATTTAGTGCGCGATGATAGCGATCGGCGCTCTACGGTTGTGCAAGTCCCTGCTGGTCAAATTCCAGGAGAACCTAAGTTTTCAGAACCCCTAGCCCGCAAACACCGAGTTGGTCAGATCACGAAGCGGGAAAATTCTAGTGATCGGTGGTACAAAAACACATTCGATTGGAAATTTGGAGAATTTGATAGCTGGGTCAGAAAATTTGAAACATTTTTGTCAGAGCCTAGGCGTTTGAATTTGGCGCTGCGCTATTACCAATCTCTTCCTAACAATGTTCATCATGCAAATGTCGAAGAAGCCCGATCGCTCCGAGAGATAGCCGCCGCCGATCCCCAAGGATTTGTCGGCTACATCTATGCCGATGGCAACAACATGGGGCAATACATCCGTGACGAGATTAAAACCCCAGCCCAATACGAACAATTTAGTAACGACATTTTTGAAGCCACTGAACAATCGGTCTACCAGGCGATCGCCCATCACCTCACCCCCTATCACTACACCCCCGACTCCCGCTCCAACCGCACCAATTCAAACTCCGTCTGGATTCATCCCTTTGAGATCATCACCATTGGCGGAGATGATGTCTTGCTGATTGTTCCAGCAAATCAGGCATTGGCGATCGCTCAAACGATTGGAGAAAAGTTTGAAGAAATCTTGGTGGCTAAAGACCGATATCAAATTAAAGATCCGTCCCAGAACCCTCAACCACCCCAAGCAACAAGCAGACAGATCCACCGCTACAAGCCCACCGATGCCCCACCCTCCCAAAGCTGTTTAAGCATCTCCAGTGGGGTTCTAATTACCGCAGTTGACACTCCCATCTACTACGCCGACAAACTGGTTAACCAATTGCTAAAATCCGCTAAGAAAACAGCAAAGCATCTCAGGGAGAAGGGCTATTACGGCGGCACCGTAGACTTTCTCACCATGAAAGCCGTCACAATGATTTCATCTAACATTACTGCCTTCCGTAATGAAGGATTAATCGTTAGATTTCCAGAGCGGCAGCAAGAACTTAAACTCTATGCGGCTCCCTACACCCTGCACGAATTAGGCGGACTGCTCAAAACCGCAAAAGCGGTGCAAATCTCTGGATTTCCACGATCGCAGCTTTATCAAATTCGCAGCCTATTGGAATTGGGCAAACGCACCTCCATCCTCAACTACCGCTACTTTAGAATGCGGCTTAAACCAGAAAATCAAGCTCTACTCCAAGACCAGTTTGAAAAGGCTTGGTGCTCCCCCTTAGATAAAAATAATCCCGGTACTCTTGCACCCTGGATGACCGTACAAGTCAAAGATAAAGACACCAAAGCAATCTACGAAACCCTATGGCGAGAGTTGGTCGAACTGTTGCCGTTTATTGATGAAGCGGATGAGAAAGCACAGGAGCGATCGCCCGCCCAAACTCCACAGGAGGTTGAGCAATGATTCAACTATCAGAACTCAATCAGCAACAAAGCACTTCCATCTCGTTAACAGCCCTAATTGACACCGCCCTGTGTGTCGGTGCAGGGGGATCATCCGGCTCTCTGGCAGACAAACCCATTCTCCGCAATGCCGAAGGACGACTCGTGATCCCTGCCTCCCAACTCAAAGGACGATTGCGCCACGAATGTGAAAAATTAGCGAGAGCATTAAACTGGCAGATTTGTGAATCTCCTAGAGCCGAAACCATGTGTCCTCAATGGGCAGGGTTAACAGATGAGGAGAAAAGAGAAAGATTTCAGCATGAATCCTATCAGGTAGCAGGGTATCGAGAGCATCATTGCTTGATTTGTCAAATCTTCGGCAATCCCTCTCTACCATCAGAGTCATGGTGGATGATTTGATCTGTACCGAAGCTCCAGAAAACATCCCTGATGTATTGCGTCCTGGTGTAACGATCAACCGTCGTCGCGGCACTGCCGAAGAAGGCAAGCTCTATTTCCTGGAAACCTCCCCTGCAAATGCCAAATTGCTATTTGAGGGAACGATTCACCTTCAACGCCCGTGGCGATCGCCACCCGATGTCGCAGAAACTTTAATTTTGGCAGCCCTACAGCATATTCATGCCCTCGGTGGCAGCAAATCAACCGGGCTAGGTTGGCTCACCTGGCAATTTTCAGATCACCCCAATATCTCTAACGAGGTTTGGAATGCGCTAATTGGAGGGAAGTCATGAAACAGATTATCCTCACGATTACTGCCCAAGCCCCCCTAGCCATCGGTCAACAAAAACCCGGCGGCTCGGTGAGTGAAGCTTTCGATTACATCCCCGGCTCTGTGATTCGAGGGGCGATCGCCGCTAAAATTCTGCAACAAGCTCAAGAAGCTGGACAAATCGATACGACCAACGACAACTTCAATCAACCTGGGGATAACTTTCAAGCATTATTTCTTGACCAACAAGCCGCCGTATTTCAAAATGCCTATCCAGCGATCGCCAAAACCAGTGACGATCACTATGCGGTTATCTGCAAAATCTCCCTGCTGCCCGCAACAGCCCTTAGCTCTAAAACTAATAGTGGGTTCAAACCCAAAAATGCAGGGGTGTTTGACTCCCTAATTGATAGCTTCTGTGCCAAAGAACATGGGCACTTCTATGAGCCGAATGATTTGACAGGCGATCGGGTTGAACCTTTTAAAGGCTTTTATAGCGAGCAGGAGAATACCTATCGCTCCCACTCCATCAGCAAACGATTACTCACTCGCGTAGGCATCAACCGCCGACGCGCCACCGCCGAAGAACAAATTCTCTATAGCATCGAAGTTCTTAATGAAACGCAAGGGAAAAAAGAACCACAACCCAGTGTTTATCGCAGTGCGATCGTTGTGGATGATGATGGTTTAGCAGATCAATTGTGTGACTTTATCACTCATCGCCGTGAGGAATTTCGCTTGGGTGGCTCCGCCTCACGCGGACTCGGCAAAGTTCATCTTGCAGTGGAGTTGCAAAATACTACTGGAGATCAAGAAATTCAATCTCGTGTCTCTGCTTTTAACACTAAATTGAAAAAACATTGGGAGCAATGGAATATCTTTAATTCAAAACCATTTCCAGATCGACACTTCTTTACCCTCGATCTCCAATCCGATGCCATTCTGACAGAAGACTGGCAACGCACGATGGTGATCTCTAAGAAAATGCTGCGGGACTATGCTGGGATCGAAGACGATACTCTAGAACTCGAACTCTCCTACAGCAGTTATGACTATCGCTCCGGCTGGAATGCCGCTTGGGGGTTACAAAAAGACGTAGAGCTAATCACCAACATGGCAAGTGTATATCTCTTTAGCACAGAGCAACCTGATCGGTGGTATGAACCGCTGCACCGATTAGAACAGCGAGGAGTGGGCGATCGAACCCCTGAGGGCTTTGGTCAGGTTAAAGTGTGTGATCCGTTTCATTTAATCTTTCGGGAGAATGCAGTATGAACACGACAGAACAACAAGAACACCACATTCAGCTAGCTATACAACGAGAAATCCGTAAGTGTGAAGATGATGTTGTAAAGTGGATCGAAAAAACACTTGACGAATCAGAGTATCCTAATCTTCGTAATAGCTCAAACGATAAAAAACTAGAGGAATCTCAGTTTCGCAATGTAGTTCGTGTTGCAGATACTACAGAAAGTGCTGAAGTCATCAAAAATTTTCTTCGCTATCAAACGGGTAGAGATAAAAAATGGGGACGTGGAGCAGATTCTTTAGCTGAGCGGATTATTCAAGATATTGATGGCAATCTCAAGCAAGTGGCTCAAGAAATTTCAGGAAAAACAAGCGACACAAAATTCAAAGAAATTTGGCTTGATCTAATTAGGCGTTATTTGGGCTATGGTTCAAGGTATTTGTCATATTTGAACACTCCACAAGAAAACAATACAGAGCCTAGACAATCTCAAGAACCAAAGAGAAATACACCCCAGCCTCTAAAACCCAAGACAAATCCCGGTAGGTTGGGTTGAGGCACGAAACCCAACACCCATAAGACCTGTTGGGTTTCGTTAACACTCA
>JAAUSV010000265.1 GCA_012032525.1 Leptolyngbyaceae cyanobacterium SL_7_1 | reverse complement strand
GATCGCAAACACCCCCTAGAATCCTACTTGCCGCGATTGGAAACTGTGACGTTTCAAGCATCCCTCGGTTCAGTTCGGCAAAAGATCGATCGGATTGTCAGCCTTAGCAGCCATCTTGCCGAGCAATTGCAGGTATCTGACGCCGATCGCAGTTTGATCGAACGCGCCGCCCTGTTGTGCAAAGCCGACCTCGTTACCCAAATGGTGGGCGAGTTCCCAGAATTGCAGGGCATCATGGGGCAAAAATATGCCCTTGCCAGCGGAGAGCCGCAGGCGGTTGCCCTTGCCATCGCCGAGCACTATCTCCCCAAGGGAGCGGGGGATGAGTTGCCGCGATCGCTGGTGGGACAAGTGGTTGGCATTGCCGATCGACTAGATACCCTGATTGGGATTTTTAGCATCGGGATGCTGCCCACAGGTTCCTCCGATCCGTTTGCCTTACGACGGGCAGCCAATGCGATCGTCACCATCACCTGGGCAGCTAATTTGCCGCTTAACCTCCAGCAAGTAGTGGAAGCCATCCCTCAACTCACCGCCAATTCTCTTACCCAAGACAAGTTGGCAACCCTGCGATCGCAATTACGTGACTTCTTTGTGCAACGGGTGCGAACCTTGTTGGAGGAACGGGGAATTGATTACGACTTAGTGAACGCCGTCTTGAGCGAGACCGATGCAGATCACGTTGATCGAGCGTTGCAGGATTTGCTGGATGTGCGCGATCGTGCCCTATTCCTGCAAACAATCCGGCAAAATGGCGCATTACAACTGATCTACGAAACGATTAATCGATCGTCGCGCCTCGCCAGCCAAGGAGATTTGGCAACCACTCCGCTCAATCCACTGTCGATCGTCGATCCTGCTCTGTTCCAGAGCCAGTCAGAACACGCTTTTTACCAAGCCCTTGTCGCCCTTGTTCCCCAGACTCAAGCCGCTCAAGCCGATCGCAATTATCAAACCCTACTGGAAGGATTGACCGCCATTGCGCCGATCGTCCGCAACTTCTTTGATGGGGAAGACAGTGTGATGGTGATGGACGAGAACCTCGATGTTCGCCGCAATCGATTAAACCTATTGGGCTTGTTGCGCAACCATGCACGGGTGCTGGCAGATTTTGGGGCGATTGTCAAAAGTTGAGGTGGTCAGGGGAAAGCAATTACAGCAGTTCTCAGATGGGTAAGCCATCCAATCGCCCATTTGGATGACGAGATCCCGTCGCCCAGATCCCCTGGCTTCTCGGAGAAGCCAGGGATCGTTGGATTCACCATTAATTTAGGATTGCTACCCCATTCAATCCTTGCAAGGCATTCTCCTAACAAGAATGCAATGTCGATCATCAGGGCTGATGGGATAGATCACGATTTTTCATTTTTTTACGGATAATTTTTATTTATTTCTTATATTCTTAGCTAACTAACCATCTTCGATCGACTCCTCAGCATTTTAAGCCGATGGTTTTGGCATAGGAAAGATGATTACCTTTTGAGCAAAAAGGTGGTTCACCTTCAATTAGCATTCGCTAAGAGGCTCTATGGCGTTTGATTTTGTAGTCTTTGTAATTTATCTATTTCTTTAGGAGGATACACCTGATAGGGTCTTGCAATTCTAGGCAGCGGAAAGTGTTTTCCCAGTAGTAAGGATTTAGGGAAAGTCAAATTTGCAAGCCAAAAATGCATAAATTTACCGATCGCAATTGAATTAATACTTCATTTGGGTGAAAATAAAGTGGGGACAAAAGGGTGCAGTGAATTCTTTAGAGTGGGCGGACGATTTAAGGACGCATCTGCTATGAGGCGATCGATCATCATGCGAATCAAATTTTTAGTCATTCTATTAAGCGTTGGGTTATTGTTTGGGTGCGAAAACCGAGCTGCCGACCAATCGCAAGAGCAGTCCCAGTCTACTGCTCAGCCTGGCTCACCTGCTGCTCAACCCACTGGGGCAACAGCACCCCAAGCCCCTACTCCCATTCCCCCTTCCCAGCTTCCTCAGGATGGTTTTTCCTGTGTTACTCCAAACTATTTTGGTTTAATTACCTGGGAACAAGACCAGCCCCAAATGAGTTTTGGTCGTGGCGAAGTTGCCAGTCTCAGAGGCGCTCCAGTGACGGTCGTTGGCAACGCAGATGGCAGTAAGACCTATGGGGCTAGTGGAGAGTCCACTTACTATATTCGAGTTTTTCCAGATCAGACTTGCTTGTTGCAAACATTGAGTGGTCAACAAGAAATCGCTGTGGAAGAGTATGGACAGGTTAGCGCGATCGGGCAGCCGATTAACAATTCTTCTGCCAACAATGCCCAAGGCTCAACCCAGGATAGTTTAGCAATGACCTGTCCTGGAAACATTCAAAGCACAATTGACTTTACGGCATACCATTCTCGTGAGGCAGGGTTTGAGCGAATTGATTTAAAGCCGCGGACCTCCGATACAGTCTTGACCTCTAGCCTGTCCTACGACGGAACTAATACCAAAGGGCAGGGAATCTGGCGGGGCAATGTAAATCAGATGGCGGATGTAACACTCGTTCACCTATCAACTGCTCAGCCTAAAAAAGGGGATGAAATTTCGGTTGGCTACGACAATCGCTGGGGACAAGCGATTTGCCAATAGTCGATAAGTTTATCTCTATCCAACACTGGATAGAGGTATTGGTTCGTTGGCTCTATCACACACTCTTATCTCACTCATCTAATTCCATCACTGGGAGAAACTATGGAGACATTTGCATTTATACATGCCTCAGCCGCATTTGAAGATTCTGCACCCGCCCCTCAGTTGCGATCGATCGAGGAAATCACCCTACCAGTGCCCAATTCTGCCATTTTGGGCATTGCTGGTGCGGCGGCTGGGTTAGCAGTGGTTGGTCACGCTCCCGATGCCAATGCATTAGTCGGATTTGGCGATCGGGGTGAGGCTGTCACGGCGGTGCAGGAAGTACTCCTGGATCAAGGCTATGCCATTGGTTTCGCTGACGGTATTTTTGGAGCAGGTACTGAGGACGGCGTCATTCGCTTTCAGATCGACAATGGCTTGTCCGCTGATGGCGTAGTCGGACCGAGCACCGCAGACGCAATGGGCTTGGGTGATGTCGAAAATCCAGACAGCCCCTACGGCTATGGCGATGGCACTGGCGGCGGCGGCGGTGGCGGTGAAGGAAGCATCACCGTTTCCACCAACGGTGGCGACCTGCTAATTCGCTCTGGTCCTAGCAGTGGGTCTGCCGTGGTTGGCTCCCTCGTCAATGGGGCGACCACCACCTATGTTAGCTACTCCAATGGCTGGTATCAGATCGGCGCAGGTGGCGGCGGTTGGGTATCGGAGCAGTGGGTGACTGAAGGCTCTGGTGGCGGCGGTGGTGGCGGCGGTGGCGGTGGTGGCGGCGGTGGCTGCGGCATCAGCCCTGGAACCGCCTTTGTCGCCACCAATGGTAGCCCGTTGACGGTGCGCAGTGGTCCTGGAACCGGATTTGCGGCGATCGACGCTATCCCCAATGGCACTCGCGTTGCGGTATCAAGTGTCAGCGGCTGCTGGGCTGACCTTCCCGCTGATGGTTATGTGTCCGCCGAGTGGTTGTCTCAATAATCACTAATTGAACCGCTTAGAATGAGCGTCTTGCGCAATTGCTTAGCAATTTCAGCAGTGACGCTCATTTCTATTTCTTTCTGGAATTTTCTAGAATCCGCCTTGGCGTCTGCTACAGTCTTCTCAAAATTTACTGAGTTAAGGGAGCATTTTCCATGACTACGACGGCTTACACCACCGAAGAATTGAGCAAGTTGGCAGGAGCTGTGATGTTTACGGGCATGGCAGTGGCGATCGTCGATGCGGGATTGGTTTCCACAGCGATCGAAGCCAATGCTATGGCAAAAGAAGTTGCGGGAGCCTCACAAAAATATCCCACCAACACGATTATTCAATCGCTGTTCTCTGAGGAAGCGGCTAAAGAAGCCAAAGAACACGGAAAAGTCAAGGTTGAAATTAACCCAGAAGAAATGAAGCCCGATACGGCGATCGACACTGCCATTGCCAAAATTAATGAGGCGCTGACTATCTTAGAAGGCAAGGCAACCGCAGAGGAAATTCAACAGTACAAAGACTTTATCTACACCTGTGCCGATCGGGTGGCAAATGCAGCGGGAAGCGGATTATTTGGCTCTGGTTCACCCAAAGTCAGCAACACAGAAGCGGCTGCCTTGACCAAGCTGAAAACAGCATTGGCACTACAATAACAGTCCATTTAATCCCTCCCATCCAGCAAGGTAGCCAGTCTAGAAAATAATCATTGGTTATTGGCCATTCGTGGTTAATCCAATACCAAATACCAATAACCAATGACTGTTCGGATAAATTTATGATTGACTTAGGATCACGAATTTATTAACGTGTAACCTTCCTATGTAGGGGCATGGCATTGCCATGCCCCTGCGGAGATTCTGGTTTTGCAGGTTGTTTAATCCACGATCCCTAGGATTGCCATACCGTTTTAGAACAGGGAATTAGCCAAATTGTCACTATGCGTATTCAAACCTCAGGATTAATTGCAGCGATTGTCTCGATCGTGGTAGCGCTACCCGCTTGGGCACAGGTGGCGATCGTCAGTGTGCGGGCATTGAATGTGCGATCGGGTCCAGGAACCGACTATCCAGTCACCTACATTTTGGAACAGGGCGATCGGGTGGAGGTAAATCGGTTGCAAGGGGATTGGGCGTTTGTCATTGGCGAACGGGGAGGCGAAGGGTGGGTACTCGCAGATTATTTGCAATCCCAACAACCCCTGCCCGCCGACGATACTAACCTTACCACCGTCTCACCCGCCGCCCGGGCAGCGTGCTATGGACGGGCAACCCAAGCCTTCAATACCGACGCCCGATCGATCGTGATTACGGGAGTGCGTGCCGATCGCAGCATCAACCGCACGGTCTCCATGCGAAATACGCGCAATGGGGCAACGGCTACCTGTGTGGTCAATGGATCTACCGCTGAAATTGTTTCCTTTACCTTAGATCAGGGGTCAACTCCCTCGGTGCCCAACCGCCCTCCCCAAGAAACCGAAACCCTGATGCAGTTTCGTACAACCAATTATTCTGTGCGAGTTTACCGGGAGGTGGGAGGCACGACTCGTATGAATGTCTATAACCAGGGAGCCAATCAATTGGTGCTGTCGGGTGCGCCAGTGCAAGTGATTGCGGAAACGGAGTATACCGACTACGTGGGGTGCACAACCAATCGCACCAATTGCGATGGCACGGAATACACTGCTCGATTGGCGCGATCGGGCGATCGATCGCTCACAGTTCGGCTACCCGGTGAGCGACGAGGGGTAACGCAGTTTGCCCAGTAGGGAGTTGCCTGGGTCTTGGTTAACAAAAGCGCGGATCAATACTAGGAGACTTAATATGGTGAGATTTGGCGTGGTTACGGGTTTTGTTGGGTGGGTGGTTGTGTCTGTTCTACCCGTCAACGCGCAGCAGTCCTCCGTCCTCTACACCTGTGATCAAGGGCGATCGTTTGAGGTGGAATACGAGGCTGGAGCAGCACAGGTAACTCTCCCTTTAGAAATCCTTGCTCTTTCCCAAGTAGTGTCGGCATCGGGAGCACGCTACTCTGACGGTCGCACCACGCTTTATACCCAGGGCAATGAAGCCTTTATTGAGGTGGATGGTCAGCGAACCTATAGCAACTGTGTGATTGCAGATGACCTGCTGAGTCCTGCCCCAACGCCTACTCCCCCCCCTACTCCGCAACCGCTTAGTGATTCAGGATTGCCCCTTGTGGTTAACTACCAGTGCAATTACAACCGCACGTTTCAAGCCACCTACTTTTCAGAAAGCGTCGAACTGCGCTTTGGTGCGGCTCCCATCCTAATTTTGCCCCCAGTAGAATCTGGCTCTGGCACGCGCTATTCCGATGGGCGCGTCACCCTGTCTTCCCAAGGCGATGAGGCACTGATAGAAGTTGGAGAGTCAATTGTCTACGAAAATTGTGTGGCTCAGGAGACAACGACCCTAGCGCCTACGCCCGCTGCCCCCGCTTCAGCCCCCGCCCAACCCGTGCCAGCTCCCGTTCCAGGACTATGGTAGAGCCTTCTAACCTTCCATTCCTCATAGAAGTGGCACTTTTTTGATGTGCCAGTTGACTAACTTAACTGAGTCTCTGCGTAATTTGCTAGCTGGATAGGAAGATCAGTCTAGAACAGGGACATCACCCCAACCCAGTGCGGCAGTTTATAGCCCCTCGTTGGCGAATGAGTTGATACGGATTTAATTCCCATCTTTTCACTGATAGGCAGGTTCAACCCTTGTAGATAAAGGGCAGGTTCCTTGATTGCCTTGGAAGGACTGGTTCCCCATCCACGCAATGGATAGATTTCCGTTGCAATGGGTTTGTCATTGCGCTGCTCAGTCAGACGGATTGTTTTCGACAAGACGCTGATTGAGATTGCGTCCATTTCTGGCTAAATGGTATAACTCCATCCAGCCAGGGCACGTTAACGGCTAGCTGTGAATTCGCGACTCGATCGAGTGCATCGATCGGTTTAATCCACCCAGTTAATAGTACACTTGTTCTAGCATCCACTACGTCCTCAAAGACCAATGATGAAGCCATCTTTTGTTCTCGGTGCGCTCGCCTCTGCGACGATTTCCCTCGTTAGCGCTTTGCCTGCTTTGTCCTTACCTGCTTCGCTAACCGCCAGCAGTCCCGATAGCTACATCAACATTCGGACTTCCCCCTCAACCCAGGCTCGCATCACTGCCTATGGGTTGGTGGGCGATCGCGTCGAAACCTTGCGCTCCACGCGAGGACAAGATGGCTACACTTGGCACTACATTCGCTTTAACAACACCCGGCAAGCCGAAGGTTGGGTGCGAGGAGATCTACTGCGGATTGATTCGGCAACTTCGTCCCCAACCCCATCTTCCT
>JAAUSV010000006.1 GCA_012032525.1 Leptolyngbyaceae cyanobacterium SL_7_1 | reverse complement strand
CCTTGTCAAAATCCTTCATCGTTCCGATCAGGTTGTCCATGTTGTTGTCATGGGCAGACCAGTCGATATCTCCACCTTCCACCATCAGCCAGAAACCATCTTGATCCTTACCCAATACGTTCAGCGCCGCTTGGGTCATGTCAGAAAGGGTGGGGTTTTCGTTGACCTCTTTGGCGATGAACTGTTCGGTGGTCTCGCCAGGTTGTAAGGGGCGATCGACATCGGGATTGGGGGTCTGATCTTGGGCTTGCTCCGCCACAGTGGGGCGTCCACCGCGAGTGGTGCTAAACACAGAGAACATGTTCAATCCAGTCAGGCTGTAATCACCATTGCCAGAGCTAACGGGGATATTGCCATTTTGACCGCGGGCGCCATACAAGCCCAACAGGCGCTGACCCTGGTTGGGGTCAAGTTGCAACGAGGTATTTAACAACGTCGTTGCCGCATTGGCACCACGCTCTAGAAACTGGTAGCCATAGCGGTTGTTGGTGGGGTTCGCCTGCAAATGCTCATAGTTTGCCTGACGAATGTAGACGTAGTTATTGTTCCAGGGGGGAAGTAGCACACCCCAGGACGACGATTTGCTGCCTCAGGAATCGCATCACAACTCCGAGCCGGATCGTTGATCGTGTTTTCGTGGTCGAGGGGATGACCACCACCCAACAACACGGTGGGCAGGAACAGAGAGCCGTCCTCATCACTCACCAATGCTTCCTGCAAGATATTGTCGAGGGCGGGGAAGTCGCGATCGTACTTGGCACGACGGTTGACCGTTGCCGTTGCCGCACCGGGAGTGGCGTGGGTAATCGGCACGGAAGTCACTAGCCCGGTGGATTTGCCCAATTCCCGCGCCTGTTGCAGGATAGTGGTCAAATTCTTTTCAAAGATATCCACCCCGATCGCATTGTTGTAGCTCTTGACGCCCGTGTAGAGCGTAGTCGCGGTGTTGGCGGAGTCGGGATAGCTCCACTTGATGTACTCAGGGTCGCTGCCAGGAGTCCAAGGGTTGGGACCGCCGCGATCGGGTTCGTATCCCACCAAGTTTCCTAGAGAAGGATCGGTGGCGCCACCCGTTGGTGTGGTTCCAGCGTTGAAGGGGGTCGCTTTGAAGGAAAATCCTGGACGTACGGAGCTTTGTCCAGTCACAGGGTTGGAATCATCCAGCGCCGAGTTCCCATCGCTAAACACGCCATTGGGTCCCTGAATAGTGGTGCCGTAGGTCGTCACCAATCCATAACCAGTTAGATTTTGGAAACTGAGTCCCCGACCTTTACCGTTTTGGTAGAGGGGTGCGCCATTGGCAACCGCCGCAGCGCGTGCCATTTCCCAGCCCATGCCATCGCCAATCATGATGATGACGTTGACGCCATTACCCGCCGCGTAGGCAGGCGAAGGGGTTGCCACTAAGATCAAGGCGGCAAACAGACCTGCCATCAGCAGGGCAGTCTGTCGAGAAAACCGTTCAAATAGTTGAATCATTGCAATACCTTGAGTGATGCATTAAAAGGTTTATCCAAGCGCGTCCATCTAGTCGGAAAGCAACCCACCAGCGGGAGGGGTTGGTCTCCTTGAGGCTGAAGAAACCGATCGGGTTAGTTGTAGAAATTTGGCTCTAGATGGGACGCCACTACACGCTGAAACCCATCTACAGACGTAGTAACCATGCCGTGAGCTGCATCGGTCGAAATTGAGTGCTGGGCTGCAACGGGGGTAGATGGAGCGATCGCCATCACCATTGCGCAGAGCAAGCCCGCCATAAACCAAATCAACGATCGCAGTGGTTTGTTAAACAATGAACCCATGTCAGTAACCCTGTAAGAGAAAAGTATTGTTCAAGCTGTTGAACAGATATTCAGATGAAACAGCCAACGATCGCCGTCCTCTAGTTGTCCTGATCACTGGTAGAAATTTGGCTCAATATCGGACAACCAGGGCGGCATGGGGGAGTAGGCAAGGGGGACTGGCGCAACGCTGGGTACAACGGGTTGCAATCGCTGGGTTGGAGCCACATAGCCCAACAGCACCGCAGAATCGCGGAAATATCGTGTCCACTCAGACAATGCTGGACTGCGTTGCCATTGGTCTCGCGACACCGTCACCATTAACAGCGGAGCCACTTGCCCGTTATAGTCACCCAACACCATTACCGATACAACGGAATCGGTGGGAGTAGCTGCAAATGCTTGTTGCACCAATCCTTGTGCCGCCAACTCTGCTTGCTGTATCAGCGATCGAAAATCAGAGGACGGTTGGGCATCCAAAGTTATGTGCAACTGATTTTGAGCTACAGCGGGTTGGGCGATCGCCCTGCCATCACCATCCCCACTGTCGGGATCCAGCCCCATTGCCTTAGCATGTGCATGTCTCCCTAGGCGGCGCGTCGCCGTCCGAAGATCGCCGCCGCCCCTGCAAGGGCGATCGCCACCACTGTTCCAGGCTCAGGCACTTTGGAAGCATTGGCATCGATCTGAGCCGTGCCAATCTTGGCTCCGGTCAATCCCAAATCAGTGCTACCTGCGGCATTGGACAGGAGTGCATTGAAGTTGGAAGACACCAACACATCGACACCCGTGACCTGCAACTGCCGCTGATCCAAACTGGGTGCATCGTTTACCACCAAATCAAACAGAGGCAATCCGGTGGTGACGTTGTCGGCGATGAAGAAACCTCCATCAAACCCGATCGAAAAATCCCCAATTTCCAGTGGTGAGAACAGCGCCAATCCATCCGGGTTAGTGGTTGGATCAAACGTGTCCACATCAAAGCTCAAGCCACCAATGTGCTCGATCAAGCCGCTCACAGGAGCAAAGGCTTGAGTTGCCGTATCAAAATTGAAATTGAAGGTTGACCCTACCACCGCATCATCATCGCTGGGGGACAAAATTTCAAAACCAACTGCAAAACCATCCGCTGGCGTAACCGTATCAAATGTGCCACTGAAGCTCAGTCCGAGCGATTCCAACAGCTCTAATGCTGCGGAATCAACACTCAAACTGGTGGTGCCCGACTCAACGCGATAGAGGCTCGACGCTGCCTGCGCAGGAGCCGTCGAGGCAGCTATTGCAACGCCAACCAGAAGGGAGAGTGAAATAATGCGCATAGAAGATAATTGAAGAACTGTATAGATTTTCAGACTTCTTCTACGGAGGTTATCACCCGGAGAAGAGTTCTCCGTGTTTTCCCGGAAACAACGCTGTTAAGCTTGGGTTAAGCATGGGATGCAATTCCGGCGTCTCTACCAGCTCTGTATGAAATTGCAGCGTGATTTCACGGATACCACACTCCTGGTGCAGATAGTCGTGCAAGCGCACCAGCAACCGATTCTGCTCTCCTGGAGTCAGTGGTTCCACGGTCAGGTGGGCGCACAGGGCAAGTTGGGCAGAGCCGATCGTCCAGATAAATAATTTCTCCACGGCTTTGACGGAATTGAAAGAAGCGATCGCCTTCTCAACTTGCGCCGGATCAACCGATCGAGGAGCATATTCCAAAAAAATCTCCAAACTTTCCCCGATCAATGGCAACGCGCTCAATCCGGTTAAACCTGCCACCACCAAACTGGCTGCCGCATCCATCCACCACCACTCCCCCAGGGCGATCGCCACTGCCGCCGCGATTACCCCCACAGAACTGACGGCATCCATCGTCAGATGCAACATTGCCCCACGGAGATTCAGATCCTGTTGGCTCTCGCGGTGGAGCAACCAGAGATTGAGGCTGTTGATGCCCAACCCCATCACCGCCGCCGCCAGCATGGGCAAACCCAAAACAGGCTCCGGGGTTTGCCAACGCTCGATCGCCTCTTGGGCAACAAAGATGGCGATCGCCAACAAGCTCAAGCCATTGACCAATGCCATCAAAATCTCGACTCGGCGATGTCCAAACGGAGCCTGGGGAGTTGCCGGACGACGACCTACCCAAGCCGCCACCCAGGTTAATGTCAACGCCACCACATCGAGAACCATGTGCCCGGCGTCTGCCAACAGGGCAAGGCTATGACTAAACACGCCCAGCCCCATTTCCACCAAGAGCAACCCCAGTGACAGGGCAGCCGCCCCACCCAACAGCGTCAGCTTGCGCTCCCCCGCCTGATCGATGGCAACTGCATACAGCCCTGAACAGGCACAACCCCAATGGCTTACAGCACCGGAAGTATGCTCGCTTTGCGTAACGGATACCATGAAGACTCGGTAAATTTAGTGATGCAACAGTGAAATCTTGTTCAGATTAACAGGCATTAAATTAACAAGTCAGTAAGGTTTCGTTAACCTTGGCGTCAGTACCGCTCCAGTAACAAATTCACCTCCTCGTCCAACTCCATTGCCTTGAAAAATTCCCACTCCGCTTGCCGCACTGCTAGAAACGCTTGTGCCAGTGGGCTGCCCAGTGCCCGAATCAACACCGCATCGTCTTTCAGGTGGGCGATCGAGTCTCCTAGATGGGTGGGAAGGCGATCGACTCCTCGCGCTTGTTGCTCCTCGATCGACCATTCCCCCGGATCGACCGCAACGGCAGCCCCCAAGGTCATCCGCTGCTGAATGCCATCTAACCCGGCGGCGATCGTTGCCCCTAGCGCCAGATAGGGGTTGGCAGAGGCGTCTACGGTTTTTAGTTCAATGTGGGTGGGGCTGGGGGTGGTGGGGTTGCTGGGCAAGCGCACGGCGGCTTCCCGGTTATCCCATCCCCAACAGCGAAACGCTCCACTCCAAAAGTGGGGTTTTAATCGTCGGTAGGAATTGCAACTGGGCGTGGTCAGTGCCATTAGGGCTGGCAGGTGGTGTAGCACCCCCGCCACAAATGCCTGTGCCAGCGGAGACAGCCCCTGGGGGGCAGGCAGCAAATTCATGTCTCCCTGCCACAAACTGAAATGCAAATGACACCCGCTGCCTGCCTGTTGGGCAAAAATCTTGGGTAGAAACGAAGCCGTCAACCCATGGCGCAGTGCCACCCCCCGTACGGTTTCTCGAAATACGATCTGCCAATCCGCCGCTTGCAGGGCATGGGTATAGCGCATCGAGAGTTCGTGTTGCCCGTGTCCCGATTCGGCGTAGTAGCGTTCGACGGGAATCCCTTGCAGGGTTAGTGCATCGGTGATGGCATCGATCACGCCATGATTCATGTCCATGCCCAGGGTGGAAGCGAAGACGGTTGTATCAACCGGGAGTAGGGGTTGGGTCGATCGCAGCAAATAAAACTCGTGCTCAAATGCCGCTTTGACCTGCAACCCCAACCCCTCTGCCTGGGCAATCATGCGCTTGAGAAATCCACGCGGACACAGTGCCCACGGCTCTCCTTGGTGAATCATGTCTCCCAAGGCGCGCCCGTGTCCTGGAGTGTAGGGCAACGGAGCAAAGGTTGACCAGTCAGGCACCAACCACACCTCCCCGACAGGACTCAAACCACTGTGGGGGGCGATCGCATCGTACATCACCGGAATCGCTTGCTGTGCCATGGCGATGCCTACACCACGTTCTTGGTGCTCGGCTAGGAAGCGCGTGTGAAAGGCTTTGCCGCGAATGACGTTGGCATTGTCACACCATACCACTCGAACAAAGCGGAGGTCTTGGACGTTGGGGGGTTGGGCAGAGTCAGTCATCATCGGGGAGGGGCAACAGGGGTTGATCAGGTGGGTTCTCAAGTGGGCGATTGCTTTAATTTGGCACGAGAGATTGGGGGAGTAAGAAGGGAATCGCTGGACAGAAAAGCAGGTTCTTCCACATCAGGAGGTCGCCATCCAACCCCCACTCCTAAAAGTAGAAATAATCAAACTCTTCCTAATGGGTTTTTGAATAATTAATTTGGCGATTTCGGATTTTTCTCACCCAAGAATAGACTATATTTTTACTAATTAGGGTGTCGAATTTGAACAATTCAGATTAGAAGGAAGTGTGATCCCCTCAGCAAAGACTCCATTGAATTGCTAGCCACAAAAAAATGCTGAGCGTGATCAAAGTTACGAATCATGGGTTAGCATTATCGCAAACGTGAGGATTTTACAATGCGTATGAAGATCAAAACGTTAACGGGTTTGTTGACGATCGCCATTCTACCCATCGTCATAACAAGCGGGGCAATGGCACAGGAAGGAGACGACGAACCTGAACGCATTGAGGTGCAAACCATCAACGATCGGGTGCTGGATGCTTTCTACAATCGCAGTGGAACTTTCTTTGAAAACCGGGTTCCTCAACGCAATATTACCTGGTTCCTTGGTCCATTTCCTGAGAATGATATTTGGCAAGATGGGCGATCGGTGCATCGAGTTTACCGAGATATTTTGTTTCAGCAAACCCAGAGCGATCCCTATGTGCGGACGGCTGATTTAGTCAATCCCTACGACAGTTCGTTGTTGCTTTCCACCCCCTATGAACCCGTACCCATTTTGCAAGCGCCTGCGTTTAACGCACCCGTTTTCCCACCCGCCACTCGCCCCACCCAACCCTCTCCTCCTCGCCCAGTTCCAGGATTGTGGTAAATAGGGTTGGACAACCAAATAAAATCAAAAAGGGCAAGCTCTGAGCTTGCCCTTTTTGATAACTTCAGGAAACAGTCTTAGTATAAGAAACAGCCTTAGTATGCCGACCCCATGGAGCGATCGTCAGTGGGCGATTTTGCCTTTGCCTTTGCCTTTGCCGCGCTCTTGCGCAGGGCGTCGAGTCGAGCCTCATAGCGCTTGCGGCTACGGCGGTTAGTGGATTGATCGATCAAAATCTTCAGGGCACTGCCCAGGCTTTTGTAGGCGTTGGGCAGGGAGTAGCCAAAGCGAGTGGCAAGGGCGATCGCCTTTTCGTCTGCCTCCACGGCTTCCCCCAGGGTTTTTTGTCCATTGTTGCGCTGATAGAGGCGAAACCCCGACACACCACACAGCAACAGTGCCAGCACTAGCAACAAGCCATCCTGCACCCACAACTCACCAACCGCTCCACCCAAGCCGATCGCCAAGGCTGCCATTTCCCACCCGTCTCTGGGGATGGTGTCATTTTGAATCCGCGCGACCTCGTGCCAAAACAGCAGGTTGCGTTGGTCAAGTGCCAAGGCATCCCACTTTGCCAGGTCAACTTGCACTTCGATCTGATCTCTACCAATTTCTTCGCTGGTGATCAGGGGTGGGTTGACAGCGGTACTCGCCTCCACCGACACCCAGCTTTTCAATTCAGGTGGCAATAGCCCCTTTAATCGTCGTAGCTCACCTAGGTCGGCTCTAGCCGTAGAGGTTGCATAGGAGGTCATGGTGCAATTCCTAAAAACTCAAACTAAAAACTAACGTAATTAAACAAGCCCTAGAGGGACGCTTATAACAGTTCATTTACCATTCTATCTAAGGAGTATAGCGATCTTTCATCGCCACCGGAGTAGTCTGGGGTAGATTTTCCCCTTACCACTGGGGGGATTGGGCAATCAACTGAGCAATGGCTTCGGCGGGTAGGGGTTTGGAGAATAAATAGCCCTGGGCGTAGTCACATTTGAGCGCTTTGATTTGGGCAAATTGTTTAGTGGTTTCTACCCCCTCTGCCACCACTTCCATGCCCAAGTTCCACGCCAGCCCGACGATCGCCTGCACCAGTTCCAACCGCTCGCCATCGACATCAATGCTTTGGACAAACGACCCATCTACTTTGAGAGTTTGGGCGGGTAGGCGATGCAAGTAGCTCAAGGAGGAATAGCCCGTGCCAAAATCGTCTACACTGAGCTGAATACTGCGCTTTTGCAATTTTTCTAGGGTGATGGCGGTTAGTTGGGGATTTTCCATAATCACACTTTCGGTGATTTCTAGCTTTAGATAGCCTGGGTTGAGTTGGGTTTCCTGGAGGACGCGATCGATGTGGTCGATCAGATGCGGTTGCACCAATTGGCGAGCCGAGACATTGACACTGACAAACAGGGGATAGTCTTGCAACACCTGCTGTTGCCACGTGCGCAATTGCTGGCAGGCTTCCTCTAGCACCCACTCCCCAATTCTGCCAATCAACCCTGTTTCTTCGGCGATTGGAATAAACAATGCCGGAGAGATACACCCTCGGTGGGGGTGTTGCCAGCGAATCAACGCTTCCAAACCCACGATTCTACCTGTTGCCAGGCTAATGATCGGCTGGTAGTGCAGGAAAAATTCCTCCTGTTGCAAGGCTTTGCGCAGATCGGTCTCCAAGTGCAGCAGTTGCAAGACGCTCGCCTGCATCGATTCGTCAAACACTTGGTATTGGGCTTTTCCCTGGGTCTTTGCGCGGTAGAGGGCGGTGTCGGCGTTACGCAACATCTGTTCAGCGCTGTTGGATTGGGAATTACTCAAGGCAATTCCAATGCTGACACTGATGAAGATTTCATAGTTTTCTAGCTGAAACCGCGTAGACAGGGCATCGAGAATCTGGTTGGCACTCTGGGTGATAGTGCTTGCCGTAGACATGGGGGTCAGCAGGATGGCAAATTCGTCACCGCCGATCCGAGCTAGCAGATCGGTGGGTCTCAATAGGGACTGCAACCGATCGGCAACTGCCTTGAGCAACTCATCTCCGACCCCATATCCCAAGGAGTCGTTGATGGTCTTAAAGCGATCGCAATCTAAAAACAAAACCGCAAACGACGTGGCATTGTCGGTACTCTCGGCGATCGCCCGTGCCAACGAGTCAATGAAGAAGATGCGATTGGGCAATTCGGTCAACGCATCATACAGTGCCATTTTAGTCAGTCGGGCATTGAGGATTTCCAGTTCTTGGGTGCGTTCCCTCACCCGTTCCTCCAACTGCCCATTGAGGCACTGAAGGGCGGTTTCGGCTTCCCGCAGCGCTAGTTGATGTTGCACCCGGATCATCACCTCCTCCATATGAAACGGCTTGGTGATGTAATCCGCGCCACCCACGGCAAACGCTTTGACCTTATCAAAATATCGCCCAGGGCACTGATAAAGATCACGGGAATCTCTGCGGTGTAGGGATTGGCTTTGAGGTGGACACAGACCTCGTACCCTGAAAGGTCGGGCATCATAATGTCGAGCAAAATCAGATCGGGTTTGACTGACTCAATCGTTGTTAACGCCATCTGCCCATTGATGGCTTTGCGCACCCGATACCCATATTGGGTCAGCATGACAGATAGGAGACGCAGGTTTTCCAGCGTGTCATCCACAATCAAAATGTCCTTGGGCGTACTGTCAGCGGAGCGATCGAACATGCTTACCTCTAATGTCTGTGGGACTATTCCCCATCTACTTGCATTCGTTTTGTGATTAGATCAAACCGAAAGTGGTTGACCAAGTTGGTCAGCGTCCCCAGTAGTAACGATTGCTCCGGTGGAATTTGTTGTAGGAGGGATTGGATCAGCAGATCATCGCCTTGAGACGCCGCCTCTTGCAGTTGGGTCGTCCACTCTGGGGGCATGGCAGCCAACATCGCCTTTAGGTCGAGCTGAGTTAGGGAAGTTTGACCATCCGGCTGAGCGGCAAGTGAGTCTTCCTGGTAGCGATAGCGAACCCCCAAATATTGACTCATCTTTGCAAGGATTTCGGACTCCTGAAACGGTTTTCTGACGAAATCATTGCAGCCGATCGCCAAAATCACCTGACGCTGTTCCTCAAATGCGCTAGCCGTCAAGGCAATGATAATCGTATCTTTTCCCTGGGGTTGGGCTTTGATCTGGCGGGTGGCTTCGTAGCCATCCAAAATCGGCATGCGAATATCCATCCAAATCAACTGGGGCTGCCACTCCTGCCAAACCCGCAGGGCTTCTTGACCATTTTCGGCAGCCTGGACTTCAAATCCGACTGAGCGGAGAAGTTTCAGCAAGAGGAGGCGATTGGAGGGTTGGTCTTCGACAACAAGGATGCGATAGGTGGGTTGGTCGGGTGCCAGTCCGATGATGGTGGGGTGGGCAAGGGCGAGGGGAGTGGGTTGATCGGCGATCGCTTGAATCGTAAAGCGAAAGGTTGTTCCCCGCCCCAGTTGACTCTCAACGGCGATCGCCCCTCCCATCAATTGCACAAATTTTTGACTGATCGGCAGCCCCAGCCCTGTGCCCTCCGCTGATTTTCGCCCCGTTTCCGTTTGCTTAAACGCTTCAAAAATGCAATCTAGCTCGTGGGAAGCAATGCCGGGTCCCGTATCTTCGACCACAAACTCCAATGTCACCTGGGTTGGATCTGACGGGGAGGCAGTGCAATTGACCTGCAACAGAACGTAGCCCTGTTGGGTAAATTTGACCGCGTTACCCAACAGGTTGATCAGGACTTGGCGCAATTTGTTTTCATCGCCCTGCATGTATTGGGGAACCGTGGATTGGCGATCGACCACCAATTGAATGCCCTTAGCCTCGGCTTTGAAGCGAAACATCTCCTGGAGGTTGGTGAGCAGGCGATCGAGATCAAAGGACTTGATTGTCAAGTTGACCCGTCCAGCTTCAATCTTTGACATTTCTAAAATGTCGTTGATCAATGCCAGCAGATGTTCGCCACTGCGATTGATGATCTCGATATATTCCTGGTAAGTAGGCGTCAGGGAGGTATCGCGATTCATCAGTTGGGTGAATCCCAAAATCGCATTCAAGGGGGTGCGCAACTCATGGCTCATGTTGGCAAGAAATTCACTTTTGGCACGATTGGCAGCGTCGGCGGCTTCCTTTGCCAGTTTCAACTCGTCTGCCTGTTGTTGGACTTGGGCAAACAACTCTGCCTGCTGCAACGCCACCCCCAACTGACTACCAATCTGGGTCATGATGCGAATCTCCGCATTTTCCCACGATCGAGGGGTGGTGTTTTGATAGGCGGAAAGCAAGCCCCAGAGCTTGGTGCCACAGAAAATCGGCACGGTGATATAGGCTTTGGCTTCGAGTTGAGCCAGCAACTCTAGATAGCACTGCTCAAACCCCGCCTGCTCTACATCCGGCACACAGAGGTAGCCAACGCCACTTCCGTAGATTCCCCCCTCCGTCTCTCGCAGGTAGGTATCTTGAATCGTGGCTTGGTCATTCCAAGTTTTGATCACACAGCGATCGCCCCCCACGTTATCTTCTGGAATCACGGTGCCCACTTCTTCCGGTTGCAAAAGGAAGTCCAGCCAGCGGCAACTGACTCTGCCACAATCTCCCCGCTCCAGTCAGAGTTAAATTGGTACACCAAAATCCGATCGCAGCCAATCACGTGGCGGAGTTCTTGGGTGGTGGCGCTAAAGATCGTTTCGAGATCCAGCGATTGTCGCATGCGCTGCACCACACTGGCGATCGTCCGTTCGCGCTCTGCCATCTGGCGCAGGGTGGTCTCCATTTGGGTGCGCTCGGTGACATCTCGAATAATGCCAACCAGGGATTTTTTCCCAGCATCAGAGGTAAACGCCAATTTTTTCGTTGAAATAATTCGCACGACCCCATCGCGATCGGTAAGGGTTTCTTCTTGCTCGTGTTCGGTGCCACTCGCAAAGACATAATCGTCGTACTCCCAAAAATGATCGGCTTCCTGTTTGGGGAAAAAGTCGTAGTCTGACTTATTGAGTAGTTCTTCGGTTGGATAGCCCAACAGACTGCAAAACGCCTGGTTAAACATCGTCCAGCGGTGATGCTCGTCTTTGACAAAAATCGGATCTGCCACCGAGTTCAGCACGCGATGCAAAAAATCTTGATTGGCTTGCAGGGCAGCTTCGACTCGTTTGCGCAGCGTAATGTCGATGTGGGAGCCAACCATGCGATAGGGTTGTCCTGTTTGATCTCGTAGAGCTACCCCGCGCGATAGGATCCAGCCATATTCCCCGGTTTTGAAGCGGATGCGATACTCCACTTCGTAGTGGAGCATCTCGCCACTGAGGTAGGCTTGCAGCAACGCTGATACGCGCTCCCAATCGTCGGGGTGGACAACACTAGAAAACGACTGCAAGTGATCTGTGATTTCAGTCTCCTCGTACGCCAACATCGCCCGCCAACGGGGAGACAGGTACACCTGCCCTGTTTGGATATTCCAGTCCCACACTCCGTAGCTCTCCCCATCCACCGCCAGGGCAAACCGCTCTTCACTGCGGCGGAGCGCCGACTCTGCTCGTTTTGGGGCGTAATATCACTGAAGGTGCAGACAATAAACTCGATCGCCCCCCGATCAGTCAACTGGGGATCGATATCGACTAGGAGCCAGCGGTGAGTGCCTGTACCATCGTCGATGCCTAGGACTCTATGCACAGGTTGTCGTTGGGCGATCGCTTGCTGCACTGGGCAGTCTTCCGGTGCAATTGGCTCCCCCGCTTCGGAGCAAAACTGACTAATTTGACTCAAAATCGGCTGGTGGAACAAGGCGGGATCGAGGTTAAGCAGATCGATCGCCAGTTGATTGTTTACCAGCACGCTGGTCTCTGGGCTAAGCAACAAAACTCCCACCCGCATCTCTCGAACCAAATTGCGGAAGCGGGCGACATCGTCTTTGAGGGTCTGCTCACGGCTTTGTTGAATGGTCAGGCGTCGATTAAAGCCAATTGCCAGCAGCGTCAAGCTCAAAATACATAGCGTAGCCATGGCAATGGTTGTAGCCAACCAAAAGGTGTTGAGCATCATAGTTGGACTAGTCGGGCTGACAACGGTAGGCGAAGTAGCAACAAAATGGGTTGCCCCCATGCTGCTGTAGTGGGTGCCACTGATGGCACCGCCCATGACGATCGCACTCAGCCACTGGTGCCAACTAAACCCCTGCGATTGGGTTGGTAAGCGGGAGGCTAGGACCAGGGC
Source organism: Leptolyngbyaceae cyanobacterium SL_7_1 (assembly GCA_012032525.1). Classification (GTDB taxonomy): domain Bacteria; phylum Cyanobacteriota; class Cyanobacteriia; order Elainellales; family Elainellaceae; genus JAAUSV01. Next base: position 19,748 of record JAAUSV010000006.1, on the reverse strand, counting down.
AACTAGAGAGGCAACCATGGCGATCGCGATCGACAACTTCACCCGTTGCCCATCATAGGTCAGGGTGGCGGGCAGGTGCAGGGCAGCCATGCCCGTGTAGTGCATCCAGGCAATGGCAATTCCCATACAGACCCCACCCCCTAGCTGCATCCCATAACCGAGCCATTGACGAGTGGGGGACTGACCGAGCAACCAGAGGGCAATGGCTGAGGCGATCACCGCATCTATCCAGGAAAGCAGCGTCATCCAAGTATTGAAGTGAATCGTCAAGGGCAAGCGCAACGCCAAAATAGCGATGAAATGCATCGACCAAATGCCTGTCCCCATGGCGATCGCCCCTCCCAGTAGCCACAACTCACTCGTTGATTGTGCCTGCTTTACTTGTCTTGCCAGATCGAGCGCCGTGTAAGCCGCGATCGTCGCAATTAGGCATGAGAGGAAGACTAAGCCAGGGTTATAGATGCCAGTGATCTCGTATTCCATACTCCTGTGTAGGTTGGGGTTTATTTTGAGCCGAGGGGGATCACACCCCTACCATGCCAAAATCAGGGGTTTTCTGGTTTATGTTCCATACACCGCTTTCTTTTATGAATTCAGGCTGCCTCGGCGTTCTCAGGACACCACAAAGAATCAAGATCTTGGCTCAGGGGCAACCCTTTAGGGGCAAAGCATTGGGTTAATCCGTTCATCGATCTCCTCGTTCCACACCCAAAAACTTTGTCCTCCTATTCATCCCCTGATTTTTCCTATGTTTTACTTTTACAACAAAGCCGTTTAAACTCCTTAAACTCCCTACAAAAGAATAGATAAATCCAATGAAGCAGCAGTGAATTCTTTATGGGCAGAAGCCGTGAGCTGCGGGGAGTTCAACCAAAATGCTTTAGTGAAATACTTTACAAGGGTTTACACAAATTGTCATTACGTTTCAGATAGTCCCTTGACAAACTATAGAGTTAAGCAAACATTTGTATCCGCCTGACAAAGGGAAAATCAAATCGTTTTCTCAGGTTTTAGGATGACTGTTGGGTAGTGGTATTCCTAATGGTTGTTGAATGAGTAGTAGGGTCGAATGTCGAAGCACGTTTTAATTTTGGGAGGGCAGGGACGAATCGGCAGTAGTGTGGCGCGTGATCTGCTCAACCATACGCAGGTACACCTTACTGTCACAGGGAAACACCCGGGGACTGCCTACCCATCCCAACTGCCATCCGATCGCTGCCAAGTGTTGCAACTCGACTTGGCAGACACCGAAAAACTGGCAACGGCGATCGCCACAGCGGATTTGGTGATCCACTGCGCCGGACCGTTTCACCACCGCGATGCCGGGGTGTTGCAGCAGTGCATTCGGCAGGGGGTGGACTATCTAGACGTGAGTGACAATGTCCGATTTACCCGCAAGGTGCTGGCGTGTCGGGCAGCGGCAGCGGCGGCGGGAGTGACGGCGATCGTCAACACGGGCATTTTCCCTGGCATTTCCAACAGCATGGTGCGCCAAGGTGTCGAACAACTGGACCAAGCCGATGAGATCCGCTTGAGCTACGTGGTAGGAGGCTCTGGCGGAGCAGGGCTAACCGTGTTGCGCACCACATTTTTGGGCTTATTGCAACCGTTTGATGCTTGGATTGATGGGAAATGGCACAAGGTGCACCCCTACAGCGATCGCGAACCCCTGCACCTGCCACCCCCCTACAACACGGTGCATGTCTATTGGTATGAGATGCCCGAAACCTTCACCCTTGCAGAGGCATTTCCCGTAAAAACCGTGGTGACAAAATTTGGCTCTGTCCCCGATTTCTATAACCACCTCACCTGGATCGCTGCCCATGTCTTTCCCAAGTCTTGGATTCGTCACCCTGGTGGGACGGAGTTTTTGTCCCAGGTCAGTTATCGCATGACCCAGGTGAGCGATCGATTGTCTGGAATTGGCGTGGGCATTCGCTGCGACGTGGTCGGACAACGCCACGGACAACCCGTCAGCTACTACTCAACGCTGGTACATCACAACACCGCTGTGATTGCGGGCTATGGCACGGGCAGTATTGCCGAATTGGTGCTTGCTGGGACGTTACAAAAACCTGGGGTCTGGGCGGTGGAGGAGGCACTTTCTACTGAGCTATTTCAGCAAACGATGCAGAGTCGAGGAATTGAGATTCAACAGGGATGGGGGGAAGAGCGGTTAGCGATTAGCGATTAGCGGTTGGCTGTTAGGAATGTGCATAAAATTACGATCCCCTTGACTCGGTAGGGGCGAACGGCGGTTCGCCCTTACAGATTGAGAGCATTGGTGCATTATTTATTTGCAAACCCCTTACCAGCCTTGTCCGTGTTCACTAGCGTTGTGTAACACCGCTGAGATTTCCTTGAGATAGATTGGGCTAAAGGATTCCTCTGGGGCTAGCTCAAATTGCTCCACCAAACCGTGTTTGCGAATCGAGACCGTGGCTCCCTGCTTGATCACAAGGGTTGCTCCCTCCAGCACATCACGGGTCAGGGAAAGTTCTACCTCACTGGGGTCATCCAGGATGACAACATGACTAGCATCGTAGAACAAGCCCTCCTGCACCAGCTCAGTTTCTCGATATTCCGCAATCAGCAGATCGAGCTTGGGATTTCTCAGTAAGCTCTGAACTTTGGTGTTATGGTCGCCACTCAAACGCTTTTCAGCCCGGTTGACTAGCGCCGTCTCTCGACAGACTGCCCCGATCGTCCAATGGGGATGACTGAGCAAAATGTGATCAATCAGTTCGCGCAACTGCCGCAGGGGTAGATAGTTAAACGTAAAGATGGGAATGCGAGACGATTCTCCCGATTCAAAGAAAGTGCCCAGGATGTGGGATGTGACATCAACCGGATCGCCCACCGCCGGACGCAGGTGCATGTAGATGCCTGGAGCTGAGTTGATCTCGACAATGCCAAACTTGCCCTCTTTCCACGATCGCCCAATATCCGGCGTTAGGATATCAATTCCTAAACACACCAACCGGAAGTGCTGGGCAATATCTTGAGCCAGGATGATGGTGTCGGGGTGGACTCTATTGGTGGCATCAATGCTGACTCCCCCGGCAGACAGGTTTGCCACCTTGCGCAGGGAGACGGCTCGATCCGCCTCAACCACCGTATCCAACGATATCCCCTGCTCCGCCAAGTAGCGCTTCATGGAATCGTCGGTGACGATTTTGCCCATTGCCGAGGTGGGGGTGTCGAGCCGTTCTGGTTTAAGATTTTCCCGATCGATTAGGTCAGCGATCGTGGAGTAGCCATCCCCAATCACCGTTGCCGGACGCCGCTCCATCGCCGCCACAAACTTGCCATCCACACACAACAGGCGGTAATCGGCTCCGGGAATACTGCGCTCGACAATCACGTTGATGGGGTGGTCTTCGGGGTGCGCTTCAACGGCGCGATCGAAGGCAAATTCCAATTCATCGTCATCGCGCACTTCCGCTGTCACTCCGATCCCCTTATGCCCGACTACGGGTTTGACGGCTACAGGATAGCCGATGGCATCGGCTGCCTTGAGTGCCTGATCGAGGGTGATCACAATCTCGCCCTTGGGCACTGGAAAGCCGAGGGTATCGAGGAAGGCTTTGCAATCATCCTTGCGCGTGGTGAAATCCGAATCTAGATGGCTATCGCAATCAAACGTGGTTGCCACCCCGCGCACTAAATTTTTGCCATAGCCATATTGCATCAACCCTTCATCGGGTAGGTAGAAAGCAGGAATGCCTGTGTAGTGGGCAGTGCGCAACAGGGCATAGACCGTCGGACCGCCATAGACCGAGCGCCGAAACCGCTTTTGCAACAACTCAATCTGGTCTTGGATATAGAAGCGCTGATCCTGGGTGATCGTCTCGAACCAATCCCAAACCGCGTACACCACCCCATGACTGGTGGACTCATGGATCGACTCCACCGCAATCCGCACCCCTGTCTCAGTGGTGGTCAAGCTCCAGCGATCGCAATACAAATCCATATCCAGCCGACTCACCTCTGCCACGGTGTGGGCAAACAATTCGCCATAGGAGTCATAGTCTCGATCGCCCAACTGGGGATAGCGGCTGGCGATCGCCTCGCCATATTCTTTAATAGACAATGGTTCGCGGTTGCCGCTCAAGGAAAACTCAAAGACTAACGCACCTCTTTCCAGATACGGGTTAGGACCGATGTAGTGTTTGAAGTTAAATACATCAAACACATCGTTTGCCCTGGCATTAACGGGGTTCATGTTCGCCGGATGTTCCAAAACCATAGGAATTGCAGATGACGCACTTGCTTCCTTTCTAGATTAGGAGAGTTTATCCTCAAAGTCTGCTATTTAAGGATCAGGATCTACCTTAAGACGCATTCAACCGTCTACAAGGTTGCCGTTTGATTTGTCTGCTAGTTCGGGAATGCGATCGGCGGCTGAGAGGGTTGATCTGTCCCTGTTCTACTAATAAACGGCGAAAGTCTAGAATCTCAACTAAAACGAGTTTGGCGTGCTCAGATTCGAGATTCAAAATTTGTTTATTTACTGGATGAAGGGGTGTATCAATCCACTGCATTCTCCAAACTCGATCCTTCCATCCTGGACCCTAAACCTTCGGCTTCTAAACTCGAAACTTTAAGCTTTGACTTTGAAACATCGAGCAAAAAACAGGAACGATCGTGCTTGCACTTGGTTTGTAAATCACTCATCGCCTGATCCTCCTTCCCTTCAACTCCAGTGCCACTCCGTCACCCCACCCGGTTTGTCGATCAACGTCACTCCCTGCGCCTTCAACTCGTCTCGAATTCGATCGGACTCCGCAAAGTTCTTTGCTTGCTTCGCGTCTCGGCGGGTCTGAATCGCCGCTTCGATCTCGGCATCGGTGAGCGTAGTAGTAGGAGTCTCATCAATCCGCAGTTCCAATCCCAGAACAGCGGCAAGGCGAACAAAGGTTTGCCAGTCGCGTTGCAATGATTCGATCGCCAGTGTCGGCTGTCCCTCATGCACCAGCACATTGCCCTCGCGGCGCAACTCCTTCGCCAATTCAAACAGCACTGCCAATGCCGCTGCCGTATTGAAGTCATCATCCATTGCTTGGTTGAAGCGATCGACAAACCCAGCCTCCAACTCCACCTCCATCGTTGACCAGCCGGGCAGGGCGGCGAACTGATTACCAAACTGAAACGCCTCCTTTAGCGTGTGCCAGCCGCTTTCTGCCGCTTGCAAGCCATCGGCAGTGAAATCTAGGGGTTTGCGGTAGTGGGCTTGGAGCACGAACAGGCGAAACGCCATTGGGTCGTAGGTTTTCAGCAAGTCACGGGTGAGGCGAAAGTTGCCCAAGGATTTGGACATCTTCTCGCCATCCATATTGATGAAGCCGTTGTGCAGCCAGTATCGCGCCAAAGGTTTGCCCGTGACGGCTTCGCTCTGGGCAATTTCATTTTCGTGGTGAGGGAAGGTGAGGTCTTGTCCACCTGCGTGAATATCGATCGAATCGCCCAACTCCTGCCGCACCATCGCCGAGCATTCCAAATGCCAGCCCGGACGCCCCGCCCCCACGGTGAATCCCACGCGGGTTCCCCCGGTTTCGCGGCTTTCCACAGGCAAAATCGGCGGGATCTTTTTTCTTATCGCTGTCCTCTTCGTCTACCCGTCCGCTGGCTCCGGCTTGCATGTCCTCTAGCTTGCGCCCAGAGAGCTTGCCATACTCGGCAAATTGCCGCACCGCGTAATACACATCTCCACCCGCAGCGTAGGCATAGTGCTTTTGCTCCAATTCGTGGATCAGACGCTGCATCCCATCGATTATGTAGGTAGCTCTGGGGTAGGAATCGGCGCGAAGAATATTGAGGCGATCGGCATCTTCAAAGTAAACGCCGCAAATGATATTTTCTCAGCGATCGCCTCCATTGTGCTGCCCTCCTCAACCGCTCGCTTGAGGATTTTGTCATCCACATCGGTAAAGTTTTGCACATAGCGCACCTCATAACCCTGCCACATCAAGTAGCGCCGCACCACATCAAAGGTCATGAAAGCTCTGCCATTGCCCACATGGAAGTAGTTATACGCCGTGATACCGCAGACATACATCTTCACCTTCCCCGGTTCGATCGGCTCAAAGGGTTGTTTACGGCGGGTGAGGCTGTTGTAGAGGGTGAGGCTCATGACGGCGATGGAGAGATTGGTTGAATTCTTAGATCCCCGGCTTCTTTGAGAAGCCGGGGATCTGGGCTTATAGAGATAAGGATACAGTGCAACTTTATTGGATGTCTTACACAGAGAGCTGTTTCACCCAGTTCAGAACTTCTTCAAGAGTCATGAGCAGTTTCAGATAAATACGCAATAATGGAGGTTGCTGTAGGAGTGCATCGTGCAATTCTAGGAAATTCATACCCACTCCTTCGCTCGTTTGACGTTTTCCAATCAATACCTGTTGTCCTATGCAATCAGCCGTGGTTTCTGAATCTCAATCGATGGATGACCTCAAGCGCGGGCTTCCAGTTACCATCATTACCGGATTTTTGGGAAGTGGCAAAACCACCCTGCTCAATCATATTCTAAGCAACCAGGAAGGACTCAAAACCGCTGTGTTGGTGAATGAGTTCGGCGAAATTGGCATTGATAACGAGTTGATCGTTGCCATGGAAAATAGCGACGACAACATGGTGGAACTGAGCAATGGGTGTATTTGCTGCACCATCAACAATGACCTGGTAGAAGCGGTCTATCGAATTCTAGAGCGCCGCGATCAGATTGATTACTTGGTGGTAGAAACCACGGGCTTAGCCGACCCACTGCCGATCGCCCTCACGTTCCTCGGAACCGAATTGCGCGATTTGACTCGGTTAGACTCGATCGTCACCGTCGTCGATGCCGAGAATTACAGTCTAGATCTGTTCAATAGCGAAGCCGCCCACAATCAGATTGCCTACGGCGATATCCTCCTGCTCAACAAAGCCGATCTGGTAGACGAAGCTCAGCTCGATTTGCTGGAAGTCAAAATTCGAGATGTAAAGGAAGGCGCTCGTATCCTGCGTACTACCAAGGCTGAAGTGCCGCTGCCCTTGATTCTCAGTGTGGGGTTGTTTGAGGCGAGTCAGTATTTTGGCAAAGAAGATGATCATGAGCATCACGATCATGACCACCATGCTCATGACCACCACGACCACGCGGATTGCGACCATGACCACGGACACTGCGCCCACGACGATCATGATCACGACCACGTCCACGCTCATTCCGATCACTTAGCCGTGGATGGGTTTACGTCGTTGTCCTTTGAGAGCGATCGCCCCCTCGCCATCAAAAAATTTCAACACTTCCTCGACAACCAGCTTCCCACCGCTGTGTTCCGTGCTAAAGGCATTCTCTGGTTTGACGAAAGCCGCAACGAAGATGGTAGTCCCCGGCGTCACATTTTCCACCTCAGCGGCAAACGATTCACATTAGATGACGACGAGTGGAAAACCACTCCTAAAAATCAACTGGTGTTGATCGGGCAAAATCTTGATCACGCCAAGCTGCGGGAACAACTGCAAGCTTGCGTTTGTATGCCGACAGCCAATCGAGGTCGCGGGTTTGGTAAATAAGGTAAATGATTTGGTAGTCCCAAGCTTGTAATGATTTTTGGTGAGATTGTCCTGATCCGACGAATTAGCGCTGTTTACCAGTAATGAGGGGATTCATTTGCCCTTTGGTATTCGCTAATCCAGTTGGGTATGTTTCCCAAACCTGCTTTTCCCCACTCCCCTCCCCATCGCATCCTTGTGGCGCAACTGGGAGCGCAGCAACACTACAGCATCCCGATCGCCCTACACCAACTGGGTTGGCTGCAACAGTTCTACACCGACTTCTACTGGAGTCCCTTAGAAGTTCGTTGCTTGCAAGAGCTGTGCCAATTTAAAGCTATGGGAGCTAAGGTTCAGTTTGGATTGTCTCGTCACAATTCCCAGCTAGATTTCGATCGCGTGACTCGGTTCAACTGGTTGGGAGTGCGCTATCGTCAAGCGTTGCACCATGCCACCGCCCGCCTCTATGAATATTGGGCACACCTGCACTACGGACGCAGGTTTGGTCAAGCCATTGAGCGCCAGGGGTTGCCCGATGCCACCCATCTCTATGCCTTTGATCATGGAGCACTGGCATTGTTTGAAGCGGCTAAGTCACGATCGATCGCCTGCATCCTAGACCAACGCTATCCCGCCTTTCAGGAGGAAGGCTTGGAGTGGCAGGAGGAGCGTCGCTGGCAGGGTTGGGCGATCGATCCTTGCACCCAGTTCTACCGATCCCCTTTGTTCCAGCAATGGAGTGAGGTGCAGCGAGCAGAGTGGCAATTGGCAGATCGAATTGTCGTGCCCAGTTCCTATACCCACCGTTCGATGGTGGCGATTGCCCCCACCCTGCAATTCAAGTTGCACATCGTCACTCCTATGGGAAATGTGGATGCCTATCGGTTACTCCAGCAGGTGCGGCAATATCGGGGCGATCGTCCCTTGCGCGTGTTATTCGTCGGTCGCGTCAATTTGCGCAACGGCATTCCCGATTTGTTGACTGCCTTCCAACGGATCGATCCCTGTTGGGCAAGCCTGACGATCGCCGGACGCCTCTGCTTACAACCAGAACGATTACAACCTTTTCAAAATCGGGTGACGTTTCTAGGCTCAGTTCCGTCGATTCACCTGCCCCAGCTTTACCGATCTGCTGATGTATTGATCTTGCCCACGATCTCTGATGGCTTTGGCACGGTCATCTCAGAGGCAATGGCAACGGGGTTGCCTGTGATTGCCACCGATCACTGTGGTGATTTAGTGCAGCATGGCGTTAATGGTTGGCGCATTCCCATTCGCCAACCCGATGCTATTGCCTACGCCATTCGCTATCTACACCACCACCCCGATCTGCTGGTTCACTTGTCGCACGGGGCGATCGCCACTAGCCAAACCCAAACCTTGCAAAACTACCAAACCCACCTGGCTCAACTCCTCCCCCAACCCTAACCCCCTCCGTCTGGGTCATCTTTGGTGTATGATGCCCTGTGATCCCGGTTGGCTCGATCGCCCTTACCATGACCAAGTTAATTATTCAAATTCCCTGTTACAACGAGGAGGACACGCTGGGGGTGACTTTGGCGGAGTTGCCTCGGCAGGTGGAGGGCATCGATCGGGTGGAATGGTTGATTGTGGACGATGGTAGTCGCGATCGCACGGTGGAAGTGGCGCTAGAACATGGGGTCGATCATGTCGTTCGGCTAGCACAAAATCAGGGGTTAGCCCAAGCCTTTATGGCAGGCATCGAAGCCAGTCTCAAAGCCGGAGCCGATATCGTTGTCAACACCGATGCCGACAATCAATACTGTGCGGCTGATATTCCCAAGCTAGTTGCGCCGATTCTGGCAGGCAAGGCAGAGATTGTGATTGGGGCACGTCCGATCTGGCGAATCAAGCACTTCTCCGTTGTGAAGAAATTTCTGCAAAACTTAGGGAGTTGGGCAGTGCGGATGGCAAGCAATACGGATGTTGCCGATGCTCCCAGTGGGTTTCGTGCCATTAGTCGGGAGGCGGCGATGCAACTGAATGTCTTCAATCCCTATACCTATACCTTGGAAACGATTATTCAGGCGGGACAGAAGGGTATGGCGATCGCCTCCGTTCCCATTCGCACCAATGGCTACCTGCGCCCGTCTCGCTTGGTCAAAAGCATTCCGTCCTATGTTCAGCGATCGCTGTTTACCATCCTGCGGATCTTCATGGTGTACAAACCACTGCGATTTTTCTTGATCTTGGGAACGATTCCGTTCTCATTGGGGGCGCTACTAGGGGTGCGTTGGTTGACGTTGTTTCTGTTGGTTGACCCAACGCGATCGCGGGCACCCAGTTTGATCTTGGCGGCGACGCTGGTATTGATCGGGTTTCAACTGTGGATGTTTGGGCTGGTGGCAGATTTGTTGGGGGTAAATCGTCGGATTTTGGAAGACATTCAGTTGCGGCAGCGACGAGCTGAGTTAAACCCGCACCGATCGGTTGGCGATCGCTAGTCCCAGCCCAACATTCTATGACTACATCCGTAATTGAGCGAAATCTATGAGCGTTTCTACAGGGAATTCCGATCGCTTTGGTGCTCGTCTGCGCAACCTCTGCCTAGTGCTAGGAGCGATTTTCTTTTTGTCGCTCTATTCCTATGGGGCGATCGAGCACGCTAGACGGGTGAATCTCGATGTCAGCCGAGTCGATCAAGCTGCCTACCTTGGCTATGCTGAAAATCTGTACGACTCGGATTACAACTATGTGAGCGGACGAAATCGCATGCCTGTTTATCCGTTTTTGTTGTCGTTTATCTACCAGCCAGATTTCAGTGAAAATGATTTTTTCACTCGCAGCAAATACTTTAACATTGCCCTGTCAGCTTCCTTACTGCCCGCCATTTTTGGCTATTTAGACAACGCCTCTGCTTCATTCAGGCGTTGGGCTTATGGCTGATTACTACCTTCACTGTGTTTATGTTTAGGGCAGGTTATGCGCAGGTAGAGTTACTGTTTTATTTCCTCAATTTCTGCTGTTTTTTGCTTCTATGGCAGATGATAAAACGACCTTCCTGGAAGCTAGCAATTGTCACTGGGTTTACCTTGGGAATCACCCACTTAACCAAGGCTTCGATCGCTCCAGCGATCGCTATTTTTGTGTTTGTTTTTCTAATCAAGCAAGCTGTCCAATCCTACCGTACTTACCAGGAGAACCATAACAATAACTCAACTGAAAAAACGACCCTTGTAGATGTCATTAGAAAAACGGCTCTACTAAATTTGGTGAGTCTAGCGTTAGTGATCGCTATCTTTCTCTCCACCATATTTCCTTACATCAATACTAGTCAGCGATTTTTTGGAAAGTATTTTTACAACGTCAACTCTACTTTTTATATTTGGTATAACTCTTGGGAGGAAGCCGAGAGCGGCACTCGAATGCACGGTGACAGTAAAGGATATCCTCAAATGCCTCCAGAGGATATTCCCAGTTTTCAGAAATATCTGAGGGAACATACGATTCAACAAATTGCCGATCGATTTTTGAATGGGATCGATCGAGTTTTCTATATTGCCGGACAATCCTATGGCTACTTGAAGTACATAGTTTTGTACTTGGCCGCAGGGATAATTTTGTCGCTCATTCAGTGGCGAAATACACTAGCGATCGCCCGTCAGCACTGGAGTGCATTACTGTTTATACTGCTTTATTTTGTCAGCTATTTATTGCTGTATGCCTGGTATATTCCGATCGCCAGTGGCAACCGATTTACATTGGCTCAATTTGTGCCCGTGATGTTTTTTCTGGCAGTTGTACTTAATACTCATCAGCATCAAATTGAACAAGCGAATAACCAGACCAGTTCCAAAATAATGCAACGGAAAGGACTTGCTCTTTTCTATGGTCTATTAGTGGGAATGATTTTATTTGAGCTTTATCCGATTTTGAGCGATCGTATCCTCATTGTATTTGCTGGAACCTAGCTATGACTCTTACTCAGCTACTCCGTCGTCTTAAACCTTTTCCTGCATTTCGATCGACTCAGCCTTTACAGTTAATTGCGCTGCTGGTTTTACCATTAATAGTAGTGGCTGTGTTCTCGTTGGTCAGCCAAGCTGAGACGGGCACGCCTCCTCTCAAAAATGATCAACAACAGCAGGAGATTTTGGAAGAATACTTTAAACAAATGGCAGTGCTAGAAGATGATGATTCCTTTAACGATCGAGACTCTGCTACTGTGCCAGAAGCATTAACATTGACTGCTTTGCGGGAGCTAAACGGCGAACGAAAAGGATTGGTGCTCCAATTTCTCAGCGAAGCAAATTTGATTGCCTCTGATCAGCCGTCCATCTCTCTACAAAATGCCGACTTGAGAGCAGTAAAGCTAGCTCAGATCCAGTTAGGAGCGATCGATCTTCGGGGGGCAAACCTGCAAAAAGCACAACTTCAAAGTGCAAATTTAGCTGGATCAAATTTAACAAAAACCCAGTTACAGAATGCAGCGCTCAGACAGATAAATCTACAGCAGGCAACCTTGCCGCAGGCGGTGTTGATTCGGGCTGATTTGAGTGCGGCAAATTTGGTAGGTGCCGATCTACAGGAGGCTAATCTCCAAGGTGCCAATCTGCGGCGAGCTGATTTGCGGGGGGCAAATTTGCGGGATGCCATTCTCGAAGGGGCACGGATGGAAGGGGCGATTCTAGAAGATGCCACGTTAGAGGAAATTGACGCAGAAAATGTGATTTTGCGGCGAGCCAATTTGCAGCGATCGCGCCTCAAAGGAGCGGTTTTGCGCGGCGGTTTTTTTGAAGACGCTAATTTTACCGGGGCGGATCTACGGGAGACGGATTTGAGGGCGGCGCTGCTGAATAATGCTGAGTTGGAGGGCGTTGATTTGCAGGATGCCGATCTGGAACGGGCGGTGCTAAAAGAGGCTGACCTAGAGCGAGCAAATCTGCAAAATGTGGACTTCAAATACGCTAACTTGAAAGATGCCAATCTCACCGATGCTAATCCCAGACGGGCGATTTGGTGCAACACCACCATGCCAGAGGGTCGGCAAAATGATCGTAACTGTCCCTGATTCACCCCTGTAATGACCCAACCTGATTTTTGGCACCGCTTTCAAACCGATGTCATTCAACCTGGAAACTGCACCCACTGTGGCGTCTGTGTGGGCTTGCATCCCGATCTGCTGCGATTTCAACAGACTGCTGCTGGACCGTTGCCAAGGTTGGTACATTCGTTAAATGAGGAGGAGGATCGATCGCTGGCAACTGCTTGGGCAGTGTGCTCTGGGCGCGGCGTTCCCTATCCCCAACTGGCAGAATATCTGCACGGCAGCAAACCAGACAGTTGGCTTTTGGGTGCCTATCGTCAAGTCTGGATTGGTCATGCGGCGGAGCCCAGCATTCGGCGGCGGGGAGCATCGGGTGGGGTAATCAGTCGGGTACTGATTCACCTGCTAGAGACGGGACAGATTGAGGGAGCTGTCGTCCTGCGGCAGGGATTACAAACCCCCGAAGCCGCCACCCCAGTAATTGCGACCAGTCGGGAAGACATTTTAGCGGCGGCGCAAAGCGTCTATGCTGTGACGCCGATGCTGACCCTCTTGCCAGACATGGAGAAATTTCCTGGACGACTGGCATTCGTAGGATTACCAGAACAGGTGGCGGCGTTGCGCCTATTGCAAGCGGCTGGGCATCCAGCGGCTGAGAAGGTGGTATTTGTCGCAGGTCCCTACACAGGAACGAATATGTATGCGGGGGCGGTGCGGGCGTTTTTGCGGATGCAGGGGGTGAGCGATCGCATTCCTATCACCCGTCTGCAATGGCGAGCCGGAGAATGGCCCGGTTACTTGCAGGTCGATCTGGCAGATGGACGGGTGTTCAAGGCGCAGAAGTTTTACTACAACTACTTAATTCCTTTTTACATCTCGCGCAATTGCCAAATCACCCCCGACTTCACCAATGAAGCCACGGATCTATCGGTGGGCGATGCTTGGTCGCCCACGTTTGAGCAGCAGGGGGGAGGATACTCGGTGGTGGTTGCCCGTAGCGATCGCGCCGTTACCGTTCTCAAGCAGATGCACCAAGCCGGAGAACTGGTGCTAGACGACGTGCCAATTGAGCAAGCCCTAGCGATGCATGGGCACATGTTGGATTTTAAGAAGCGGGGTAGCTTCATTCGCCTAGCCGCCCAGCAAAAACAAGGTAAACCGGTGCCAGAGTTTGGCTATCGTCCTGGAGCAAATACCCCTCAGTCGTTGGTTGGTGGAAACGGTAATTAGTGGCTCGTTTGCCATCGGCAGTTGGCAGTGGGCGCGTTGGCTGGTGTCTAAGCTGCCGATGGCGATCGTTGGACCGACCTTCAACACCCTGCGCAAAACTTGGAAAGGAATTTCCAAGCCCACAAAGCGGCAGGGACTAGCAGAGACAAAGTTTGTTGAGACCGATACGAGCGATCGATGGCAGGAAGTGGTTGCGCACCGATCGATCAAAACAATGTTTGAAAAAGAGTAGCTAATAGATACTTTCCAAAATCCCACTCAAAACCCAACTCTAGTAAGAGGTTGGCGGCATAATTCTCAGCCTATTATCCAAATACGAGGGTTTTAACTGTGACAATTTAAGGAAATTGAGCAATGAACAATGCTGAACGATTGATTATCCTAAATCGAATTCGTCGATTAAGCCGCCTAATGGATACTGCCATTAAGATTCCAGTGATCAACGTTCGGATTGGATTAGACCCCATCTTAGGGCTGGTTCCTGGTGCGGGTGATTTGCTCGCCACCTGCTTTTCACTCTACATTCTCTACCTTGCTTTTCAATTTCAGCTCCCTCAGGCAGTTTGGGGAAAGATGCTATTAAACATTGGCTTGGAAGCTGCGGTAGGAACAGTTCCCCTAGTTGGCGATCTATTTGATGCCTTTTACAAATCTAATGTGCGAAATCTAGAGATTCTAGAGCAATATTTACGGGATACCGAACCTAATCTAACTAAAGATGATCCACTGGATTTATCCAGCGTAGAAATCGATGATGGACAACTAAAAATCACCGTCCCCGCAATGGAGAATTGACTACCCAAACTCCATGGGGCACGGCATTGCCGTGCCCATGGGGAATGAGATCTCCGACCGTAGAATCGATTAACTCGACTGCATACTACCCAAGGGACCGCGATCTGCTTTGGCGTCGGGCTTATGTTTCCATTCGCCACTTTCGCTGCGCTCATATTCAGCCGTTACACTGCTCCATGCCACCTGCATAGCACCCGATTCACTTAACCCATCCGATTCAGCACTATTAAACGCTGTCATAAAGATTTGTTGTGCTCCTTCGGGCAACTCTTTTGCATCTTGAGGTAGATGATCAACAGATTGAAATGCCATAAATCCTCCTTTATTTATTATTGACTTGATACTGACTTAATCAAAAGTAAAAGTTCAACTTACCAAGTAGGCTTAAACCCGGTAAGGTATGAATTCACTTCTAAAACCTTTGATCAATGGAGATTCAAGTGGTTGTAGTTATGGTATAAAGAAGAACTAAAATCCTGCCTCTTTCTGTTGATAGAGTTTTGCTCAGTTAAATAATGGGGGCATATCCCAGTTAGGTACGCCCCCCACTTTGCCTATCTGAGAACCTAGTCGCCGATCGCCCTGTTGCCTTCTTTCAATAATCCAAAAAAATAGCTGACAGACTAGGTAGTCGGCAGCTATCAAGACCAAGTGATACCAATCTAACGAGCTTCTGTTCCCTGATTAGGATCGCCCTCAACTTGAGGATTATCCGTTCCTGGCGCGTCAGCCGCTGTTCCAGGTCTGACCTCGGTAGCAGCCCCTTGCCCTGTTCTCCGCAGAGCTGGGTCAATGGGAGTTTGTTTGCCACCAGAAGCAGTCGGCGTGGTCTGCTTAGCTTTCGCAGAGGGAGCAGCAACTTCTTCAACTTCAGCTAAAGCAAAATTATTTGTGTTAACCCCAGCGTAATTAACCTTTTCAAAACGAACGATTACCGGGTACTTGATACCACTTTGGTCAATAGAGGCAACCGTTCCCACATCTTTAAACCAATAAGACTCTTTGCGAAGAATCCGAACTTTAGAACCACGTTGAACCATGACTAATTCCCTTTTTGGTGTAGAAGTCTAAGGTTTATAATAAGCCTCCGCGTCCCACGGATGACTAAAACTCTTGAATGTCACAATAACGAAACAATAAACCCGGCGGATCTCTCTACAAGAGAAGGTAATTGCGGGTTCTTTTAAGATTTGTAGCGTTTTGGTGTTAAGAAATGTGTTGGATTGCTCGCTTCATTGAACTTAATTAAGTTTGATAGGAATGGCACTGAGCGATCGCTTTCCATGACGCTTCTCTATCCTCCCCCAAGATTTTAGGACTACCAGATTTTATTACTGCGACAAACTATAACTTTGGCTAGAAGAAATGCTCAAAGTTTCTCAGTAACGTATGAATTGTTCATTGATTTGATGGTTGTGTGATTACGTTAGACATCAAATCATAGGCATCAAATCAACTTATAGGAGTGTTGTCATGCAAATCCTGAGAAGTTTCGTTAGATCAATTCGCCCCAGTCGTGTCATTACTGTTTTTCTCGCTGGTATTTTCGTCTTGGTGAGTACTGCTTGTAAGCCCCCTGCACCCAATGTTTCAGGGACTGGTTCGTATAATGCACGCAAAGGACAACAGACTGAGCTATACGACACAATTCAAGACCGCAAGGGTGGGATGAATCAGTACGAAGATGTTGAGCCTGCGGCTTCCAATCGGGCTGATCTAGAGTCTAAGCAATTGGTTGATAGTGCACGCGCTAACCTACGCAAATCGATTAATAGCCCTGAAGATTTTGTAGAGAACTACAAAGAAGGCACCCCTTTAACTGAGCGGGTAAAGCGTATCTCTAATGATGTAGAAAGATCGGTTGAGAATACGGCGGATGATGTCAGTGATGCAGCGCAACGGGGGGTGCGCAACACTCAGCGCAATACCCAGGATGCGGCTGAGCGTGTCACCCGCAATGTTGAGCAGGGGACGGAAGAAGCGTCTGATTTTGTTCAGGAGCGCACTCGCGATGCGGCTCGTGCCGCCGATCGCGCTACCGATCGCATTGCCAATCCTGGTTAACCCAATCCTGGTTAACCCTGATTACTTCAGTGGCTCTAAGTCGTAAAGCTAGATGGGCAGCCCGGAAGCTTCTTCTGGGCTGCCCTGCCCTTGTCACTGATTATTGCAGCTAGATCGAGGTGACACTATGAGTTGGATAGATCGAATTAGTGTGAAAGAATTGCAGCAAAAATCAACGCAATCCGCTCCTGCCAAGATGACCCCCGGATTAACCGGAGAATACGATCGGGAACTGCGTGAAAAAGCGGGATTACACATCCCTCCCCCTCCTCCAGAGTGCATGGGAGTGGAGGGAGAGTATGACCCCAGCGGACTGGCAAAACGAGTAGCGATCGCCCTAGACCAAGACCCAATGATTGAAG
Organism: Leptolyngbyaceae cyanobacterium SL_7_1; assembly: GCA_012032525.1. Taxonomy (GTDB): domain Bacteria; phylum Cyanobacteriota; class Cyanobacteriia; order Elainellales; family Elainellaceae; genus JAAUSV01. Next base: position 2,753 of record JAAUSV010000006.1, on the reverse strand, counting down.
ACATCGGGACGCTAGAGATTGTCCAGACAGGACGAACGATCGCCTTCAAGGGACACTTAGCCGACCAAGTCATCCTCGATCGCATTGTCGAACTGGCAAGCAAGGTCGATGGCACAGATCGGGTAGATGTTGAGCAGGTTGAAGTGAAGGAGGGAGGAGGATGAAGGAGGAAAGAAAAGGGGCGAGGGGAATTGGGGAGTGTCAATCGTTCGTACTGTTTGGAGGATTATCGATGAATCATTTTCTTGTTGACGAAATCCAGCCCCAGCCGTTGCCGACTCCGCCTACCATTCCTGCTCCAATCCCAGAGCCTAGCCCTGAACCGATGCCAGAACCTGTTCCGGAGCCTGTTCCCAGTCCAACACCGCAACCAGTTCCCACTCCGGTTCCCCAGCCGGTTCCTAGTCCGATTCCCCAGCCTATTTTCTAATGGGTTGGAGGGGTAAAACCACCGGGGGATGACTGGGACGGTGGGGGAATGGCGAGGAACCATCGAGTTTAATCAACCGATTCTGTAAATAAAAGTTTGCAGTTCTTAAGAATTCTTGTTACATTGCGGATAACTGATCCCTTTTGTGGTACTCCTCCCATGTCTAAATTTTTTGGAATGTTCCCCACCCCGCCTCCCCTAGAAGCCCGATCGCGCGTCATCGATCTCAAAGCTCGTTTGGACTGGGGAGAGCCTGCCCTAACTATCATCGACACACGTGATCGAGACCTGTTTAACCACAGTCACATCTTGGGTGCCATCTCAATGCCCCTGCCGGAGTTGGTTGCTGCTGCGGTCAAAACCTTGGAACAGGGCACGCGATATCTATGTATATGGCGAAACCGATGACGAGACCGCCATTTCCGCTACAAACTTGCGAGAAGCGGGTTTCCTAAATGTGTCTGAAATTCGTGGAGGCTTGGCGGCTTGGAAAGCCGTGGGCTATCCTGTTGAGTCGATCGCAACCGTTGCCTAGTCAACCATCTCTTGTCAATGCTTAACGATAATTACAACGAATTAAGGGGTGAGCAACGCTCACCCCTTAATTCGTTGTGCTCCACGGTTACACCCTAGAAGGAGGTTGACTGGTTGAGAGGGCAGCTTGGGGCGATCGGGCTTGTGGCAGTTGAGGCAGCTTCTTGCCGTTGGAGTAAGGTTCCTCCTGCACCAACAGTTCCCGAATCAGCCGAGCAGCCGTACGCTGTGCCAACCCTGCTGCTATCTGCTGTCCCATCTGCTGGGTCTCCGGTTTAGACAGTAGACGGGGCACGAGCGGCAACAACTCAACAGGATTGAAACCAGGAGTTTCTCGTAGCAAGTCGATAATCCGCGCCATGTGCTCTAGGGTGTTGGGTTGGGAAGGGGCGATCGGGGCTTTGCCGTTCAATCCCATTCGCCTCCGCACCTCGCCCGTAAATTGTTGCCATGTGGTTTGCCCAAAGGAATCGATTCCCCGCACCACCTCTACGGCAATTTGGTTGCGAATGAACTCCCCCCGCTCCGAAAACAGGAAGTCGATCGTCTGCTCCATCACCTGAGTGAGATCATAATCAGGGCTATTTTGAGCATTGCGCAGCAGATTTTCCAAGCGATTCCAGCGGAAACTGCTGTCCTTAAATAGCAGGTCGCGGAGGGACGTTCTCAGCTCTGGTGCTGAGTCAGTGAGCAATCGCTTGGCAATGTAGGGATAGGCCTTGCTCAAGACCTTAAAGTTGGGATCGACATTGATGGCAATGCCTTCTAGTGTCACCAACGATCGAATAATCAACGCATAATAAGCTGGCACTCGGAAGGGGTACTCGTACATCAGTGCTGAGAGATCGTCCGTAATGCTTTTGAAATTCATCTCTGAGACACTGGCGCTCAAAGCATTGCCAAACACATTGCCCAAGGCGGGGACGATGGGAACCAAATCTGTCTCTGGGCTGAGAAACTCCAACTTAACGTAGTCATTTGCCAACCCTTCAAAATCTCGATTGACCATGTGAACCACTGCTTCGATCAGCCCATAGCGCTGGTAGGACTTGATCTCGCTCATCATGCCAAAGTCGAGGTAGGCAAGCTTACCATCGGTGTTGCTAGCAAGTTGCCTGGGTGGGGGTCAGCGTGGAAAAACCCATGCTCAAGTAATTGGCGCAGAGAGCACTGCACTCCCACCTCTATCAGGTAGCTGGCGTCAATTCCCTGGTTTTTGATCGCGGCTAAATTGGTCAATTTAGTCCCCGTGATCCACTCCATCGTCAATACCCGTTGGTAGGTATAGTCCCAATAGATCTTTGGGACATAGATATCGGGCAAATGTCCGTAGAGATGGGCAAACCGCTCGGCATTTTGCCCCTCCTGGGTGTAATCCATCTCTTCAAAGATGCGTGCCCCAAACTCATCCATAATGCCAATCAGGTCGCTACGCAGCGTTTTGACAGTTTTGGTGGCAAAAATCGCTAGTTGCCGCAGGATATAAATGTCGAGGGCAATGCGCTCTGCCAATCCTGGGCGTTGCACTTTGACCGCGACCACCTCACCCGTTTTCAGCTTGCCCTTGTAAACCTGACCAAGGGAGGCAGCGGCGATCGGGTTGGGGGAAAGCTCTGCGTAGAGATTTTCAGGGCGATCGCCCAATTCCTCTTCGATAAACTGAAACGCCACCTCATTGGGAAAGGGGGGCAATTGGTCTTGAAGCTGGGTCAGTTCTTCTAAATAGGCGGCTGGCACCAGGTCAGGACGGGTGGAAAGAGCCTGCCCAATCTTGATATAGGCGGGACCC
>JAAUSV010000264.1 GCA_012032525.1 Leptolyngbyaceae cyanobacterium SL_7_1 | reverse complement strand
TGCCTGCCGATTGTGTGCTGAGTATTTTAACCAAATACCTCAGTTGAGCGATCGGCTCCCCAATAGGACAAAGACCCCCGGCTTTTTTAGGAAAAGCCGAGGGTCTGGGCGGTGCGGTCAAAGGGATTGAATGCCAGTAGGCGTCATGTCCTTATCTGACCTCTGGCTCAATCCTCGATCGCAACATCAACCTCACCACATCCGGCATCTTAAACTGTGCCTGCCATCCCAAGATCTGCCTCGCCTTCGCCGGATTTCCCCGACTCACGGCAATATCCGTCGGTCGAAACAAACTACCATCCACGATCGTGTGTTCTTGCCAATTGAGTCCCACTTCCGCAAAGGCAACGGCAACAAACTCTTCCAAGGTATACGACGCCCCGGTGGCAATCACATAATCATCGGGCTTACTGTGTTGCAGCATGCGATACATCGCCTCCACATACTCCGGTGCCCAGCCCCAATCTCGGCAGATCGTGGTGTTGCCCAACAGCAGCTTTTCCTGACTACCCCTGGCAATCCGATGGGCTGCCGCAATCACCTTTTGGGTCACAAACCGCTCTGGTCTCAGCGGCGATTCGTGGTTAAATAAAATCCCCGAACAGGCAAAAATCCCGTAGGCTTCTCGGTAGTTCACCGTTTGCCAAAACGCCGCCGCCTTTGCCACCCCATAGGGACTGCGGGGACGAAAGGGAGACAGCTCGTCGGCAGCATCTGCAATATCACCAAAACACTCACTCGAACCCGCATTGTAGAGCTTAATCGGGCGATCGAGAAACCGAATCGCCTCCAGCAGATTCACCGTCCCGATGGTGATGCTTTCAAAGGTTTCGATCGGTTGACTAAAAGAGAGCCCCACCGAGGTTTGCCCCGCCAAGTTATACACCTCATCTGGCTGCACTTTGTTGAGCACCTGCAAGACGCTGCGAAAGTCATTGAGAGACATCGACTCTAATTTGACGCGATCGCGAATTCCCAACCGCACCAAGTTTGAAAACGAGGACATCTGGGCGTCGCGAGAGGTGCCACACACGTTGTAGCCTTGGTCTAGCAAGAGCTGTGCTAAATAGGCTCCATCTTGACCAGAGATGCCGCATATTAAAGCTTTTCTCATCGCGGTGCTCCTCTAGTATCCATTAAAGAGTTTCAAAAGAATAAAATCATTTCAGGAGTCAGAATCGCAAGATCAGCAGATCTTCAAGAAGATCAAGCAGCCGCTAAAGACGATTTTGATACAGTAACAGTTCCCCCAAGCCAAGCAATTAAATCACCGATCGAAGACATAGCCGCATTCCTGGTTAGAGCCGCATCATTCTCGTTTACAACCGCAGTACGCTTGTTTAAAGCCGCCCTGTTCCTGTTTCAAACGCCAGCATTCAGGGTTTGACCTGCAAGGATAAGGGGGTTTGCTTCATTCATCGCCTTCAGTGCTCGATTGCTCCGGCTTTTCCTCCGGCTCGTCCGGCAACAATCGCTCCACCCGTCGCCGCATTTCCCAATGCCGCTCCACCCCTTCAAAGGCATAGCGGTTGTAGCCATTGGATGCGATCTGCGTGTCGATATTGCGGATGCGTTCCGCCGTGTCGGGGTGGGTGGAGAGCCATTCTAGGGGGTAATCCTCTGTCTCTTCCCCCAAGGTAATCATCAGATTTTGCAACCCATCTGCCGCATAGCCTGATGTTGCCAACAGGCGGGTTGCCAAAGCATCAGCTTGGCGCTCCATGTCGCGGCTATAGCTGAGTACGACTAAATCAGTGGCAATGCCACCATAGGGGACGAATTGCAACAGGTTGGCGGTGAGGTTTCCCTGAGTCACCATCTGAAAGCCGTGGGAGAGCACCGTGTGAGCCAGTTCGTGAGCCAGCAATCCGGCGAGTTCTGCCTCCGAATTGGTGTGGGCGATCGCCCCGGCATTGATAAACACCTTGCCACCGGGCAGGGCAAAGGCATTGAGATCAGCATCGGCAACAACGTAGAACTCGTACTCAAACTCCGTCCGTCCGGTGACAGCCGCAAGGCGCTGACCAATCTCGTTCACATACGCCACCACCTCGTCGTCGGGGAGCAACGGCAACTCCTCAGCGGCATCCCCGGCAATGCTTTCGCCAATCTCCGACTCGCCCCGCAGCAGCAGCACCGAGGTTTGAATGGCGGACAACGGACCAAATAGGTTCCCCGTCAGGGCAAACCCGATCGCCCCAGTCAGGGCATTGCCAATGGCATTGCGGGTGAGGCGATCGCGCAATCGATCTTGAAAATCATCCAAATGGGTATCGGCAAGCAGGGTAAATTCCGAGGCAGTCGGGTCGTCAGGATTTAGCACCGCAAATTGCCGAGCGGCGATCGAGGCTTCTAGATACTGCCGTTGCTCCGCTAGTGCAGTCACCCGCACCCGCATCAACTCAGCTTCTTCGGGATATAGCGTTGTGGCTTGCTCCAATGCCAACAATGCCTGCTCAATTTGCTCCTCTTCCCCCTGTTGCAGCAACACCTCGCTATAGCGCAGATGTCCGGGAATGAATTCTGGAAATTGGCTGGTTAATAACTGCAATGGCACAAGCACACGGGTGGGCAGATTCTGAGCTTGTCCGGCTTCGGCTTCGCGCCAGTAGACCTGTCCGGCAGGGGGTAGCAGGGCAGGATCAAAAATTGGGGCGGGGCGATCGCGCACGGCAATGGCTTGTCCCGGATGTTTCACTTTGCGATAGAGCAATTCGGCCTCCGCGTATTGCCCCTGCTGCCAGAGGCGATCGGCTTCGGTCAAAATCCGCAAGCGCTCCTGCTCTGCGGGGGATAATTCCTCCTCCGGTTCCTGTGTCGCCTCTGGCTTATCACTGGATGGTTCCGCTGGTGTCTCAGGAATAGCCTCTGGATCAGGCTCCTCTGGGGTCGCAATGGCTTCGGGCAGAGATTCCAAATCGGGTTCGTCTGCATCGGGTACGGGTTCGATCGGTGGAACTGCGGGTTCTACTGGAGCGTCTTCGGACGCATCGGGTTTTTGGCTGATCTCCGTTGTCACTGCACCGTCTACCGTTGGTTCTGCGGTTGTCAGGATGGCTGGGGCTGAACCCGTCGTTTCTCGGATCGGTGCGATCGCCCCTACTTTCTCCCTTGGCTCAGCCTTAACCAACGCCACCTCTGCCACACCCGCCGCAGCCATCAACAAAACACCGGAGAAGGCTCCACCACAAACAATGAAAAGAGAAGGTAGTTTCATGGGAGGGGGAAAAATGAAGGATGAATATAGAATTTGAGCTAATTGATAACCGCTAATCGCTAATTCATTCAGGAATGAGAATTAAATAAATTCGGCATTTCCCTGTACGGGCGAACGTCCGTTCGCCCAACTCAGATATTAATTCTCGACTTTACTTAATCCGCAATCCTAACCTCTTCTAAATAAAACTGCTCCAACCACTATCTTGTTCCTATCATGGAATAGATGAACGGGCAATTTTGGATTCGACAAAAGATTAGCGTCCATTAAAACCAGGAATTGTTGGGCATGAAGACCAAGGGCACGAGCTATTTACTGTGGTTAACTTGCTTGGTGGGGTTGGCAGGAACCCATCGTCTCTACAATGGCAAAATCGTCACGGGTTTGTTGTGGTTGTTTACTTGGGGGTGTTTGGGCTGGGGCAGTTTGTCGATTTGTTCTTAATTCCCGACATGGTGGATGAGCGCAATGCCCGACTTCATGCCAAGCTGGGCTACTTTACAGGGGGCGTGCCCCAGCCACAGACGAATATTCAATTGGTGATTGGGCGGGATTCGATCGCCCCCCTACCCGCCGAAACTGTCCCAGAACTAGAGGTTCCCGTCACCAGCGAACAACTGATGATCAAATTGCTGCGATCGGCTCAACTGCGCGGTGGTCGGCTCTCGGTGACTCAAGGCGTGCTCGATACCGAGTCCAGTTTTGAGGAAGTCGAAACCACCCTGAAGGCGATGGTGCAAAGTGGCTATGTCAGCGTCAGCAACGACCCCAATACGGGCATCATCGTCTACGATTTTATTGAGCTTTGAGCGTGAGTCCTATGACAAATCCCCGGCTTCTCCAAGAAGCCGGGGATTTTTGCCTTATGTTAAGGCAGTTTGTTTTAGAACCGAATTCGTCCGGTTCTGATCAACTGAAATCCGGCAACGAGGGCGGCGATCGCCACAAAGAATGTCCACAAGCTGGTGGGCTTCAACACCACGCCACCGCTGACAAAAATTAGTAAAATTCCCACACCGACCAATAGCCAACCCATTTCCTTGATGGCATTGCTGCCTGCTACCAAAATGGTCGCTCCCGCTGCCACTGCCAACACCGAGCCTGCGGCGGAAATATCGCGCCACCAGTAGGGCGACACCTGCGTGGTGAAGAGGATGTTTTTCCCCAGGAAATAAATTCCTGCCAACACCAGAACCAAGCCGACAAGTTTACCTAAAAATCGCATAGTCGAAAGGCAGGAAATCAGCTTTTCCATTCTTCCTAAGATTTTGCAGAATTTAGGGGTTTTTGACGAAAATTATTTAAAGCTTCATCAAGTCGATCGCAGATCCCACGCTTTCATCTTGCCCGGATTTAGCAAACCGTAGGGGTCAACCGTTTCCTTGAACGCCAGTTGCACGGGGTCGATCGTCTTGCGTCCGCCATCCTCCAAGATGTAGGTGTGGGGGTTGGCAATGAATGCACCTTGTTCTTCGTGGTAATGGATGATCTCCTGAAGGCGATCGGCGGTGGAATAGCGGACAATCTGCAACGCTGCCGGAATTGCAGAGCCGTTGACCCGCAAAAACTCCAGGTGCATCATCACCTCATCGCCAAAGTGGTGGTAGCACCGTTCTAGCAGTTTTAGATCGCGATCGGCGGGAAACAGGGTTTGCAAGTAAGTCAGCGATGGATCAACACTGCGGGCATGGAGGGTGGTGTGATTCCAGGTAAACTCCAGCAGCATCGTGCCTTTGCTGGCTTCCTGAGCATTTTTTTGATAACAAATCGTGCCGTTAAATTGTTTCACCAGCTCAGCAAACGGTTCCAGACATGACTCAGCAATCATCAACAGTGCCACATGGGCATTGGCTGGATAACAGGATTTGAGGGCGGTGAAGTAGGTAGGAATGGGGTCAGCACAGATGCAAACCAGTTTTTTCACAATCCCGTCTGCATCCCCCAAGGCTTGACCAAACCGAGCTGCTGTCATGAAATCCTCAAAGCTGACCATGACATCCGCCCAAGCATAGGCGGCTCCCAGGGGAATTTCGAGTTCCGTAATAATCCCGTTCGTGCCATAGGCGTGGTTCACCTTCTGCACCTCATCACCCCGCAGTTCGATCACCCGTGGTTCGTCCTCCATCGTCACCACTCGAACGGCATGGAGATTGCCCCGATCGCGCAATTGCCCATAGGTAATCGATCCAATCCCGCCACTACCACCGCCGATAAAGCCGCCGATCGTGGCGGTGCGGTAGGTGGAAGGAGCCATACGAATTTCCCACCCCGTCTCGCGGGTTTGTTTATCCAACGCTGCCAATTTCACCCCCGGCTCCACACACGCCAGTCCCGGCTTGACCCACTTGATCGCCTGCATCCGGGTCATATCGAGAATAACGCCCCCATTTAGGGGGATGCACTGACCATAGTTTCCCGTCCCCGCACCCCGCACCGTTAAGGGAATCCGAGCAGCCACACAGGCTTTGGCAACCCGCAACACCTCCGCTTCGTTGGCAGGGCGCACCACCACATCGCCCACTTTGTCGGAGAGCAGCGATCGCAACACCGGACTGTAGGTGTAATAATCCTTGGACAACTTGGCAACTTGGGTAGGATCACGAAGGATCTCGATCCCATCTAGTGGGGTGGTAAAGGCGTCCCAGTCGGTTGAAGGGTGGGCGATCGCGGTCATGCAGCCAATTCCTCGAAGTACTTAACGAAACTTAACTATCTCAGGGCTTTATTTAGATTACACGGTTTCAGGTGGTGGAAGTGGTTTGTAAACTACATCTTAGTTTCTGGCGGAAAGAAGCCGGGGATTTTGCAAAAACCTTGGCTTCTAAGAGCGATCGCTTCTCTAATTCATAGGAAGTCCACTTTTCAAGGAGTAGTACTTGAATCCGCAGCATTATTTTGCTCCAATTCATCTTCCAAATCCAGTGCAAAAACCAGAGCCTGCTTAATCTCAAGAATTGCCTCATCTGGCAGGTGCCCTAATCTGCGTTCTAGTCTTGCTACAGGAACTGAACCTAGCCCTTGGACGTTAGCAACAGAACCTTCTTTGAGGAAAGTGATCGTAGGTAACTCCACCTCGTAGCAGCTTCCTCGATTTTGCGTTGTCACAGGAATGTAAAGAACTAAAGCACGAGGTGGAGTTGGATCATACCGAGATACGATCACAACTGGGCGCATCTTAGCTGCAAGTCCCAAATCAACCAACCACACTTCACCAAGCTTTGGGTTCATCCACCAGATCCAATACTTCTTGTTCAACCGCTCTAGAGCGAAGAATATCTAGAGCATCTTGATCTGCTAATTCAATGATTTCCAAAAGGCACTGACGCACTTGATTAGCAATGTCAGGTTGCCATTGGCTAAGTTTAGTGTCAAGTTCTTGAATCAAAGCATCCATATCAAGGTCTTACAATAATTTTTTCTAATTTAACTGAATTTCCCATCTCCAACTCAACAGGATTTTCCATTATTCAATGGGAAGGCGATCGCCTAGATTAATGCAATTAAGCCACTCTAATGATTTGTGCTTCAAGGAAAGCTGATTAAGTTATGGCAATCCTAAATCAATCGTAAAACAAAGATCCCTGGCTCCTTTTGGAGAAGCTGGGGATCTGGGGCGGCAGGATTTCATGATTTACAGCAGTTTTCAGATGAATAAACCACAATGAGCGAACCAACCAAGGGCATCATCACAAGAAATACACTCGTTGATAATCTTGGTCAGTGCTTGGTCTAGTGCTTCTCTGGTTCGAGCTTTCGCCG
>JAAUSV010000263.1 GCA_012032525.1 Leptolyngbyaceae cyanobacterium SL_7_1 | reverse complement strand
TTGGGGTGGGTGCGTCGGTGGTAGACATGCTGAGGGCACAGGGGCATAGTGTAGACGCCATTTAACGGGGCTGAACGCTCGGTGTACCGCGATCGCTCTGGGCAACTGGGCTTTGCCAACAAACGGGCTGAGAGTTACTGGCGGCTGCGAGAACTGCTTGATCCGGCATACGGGGCAACGCTGGCATTACCCCCAGACCCAAAAGTGCTGGCAGATTTGACGGCTCCTCGATGGAAGCTGACCTTACAGGGCATTCTGCTAGAGAGTAAAGACGATATTCGGGGGCGGCTGGGGCGATCGCCTGATTTGGGGGATGCAATTGTCATGGCTTGTAACTTGGGAAGTAGCTACAGCAGTGTGTTTTAAGCGATGACGATTTTAAGTGCATTAGACCAACCCAATTATTTCCCGAATGTCAGTGCTTCTGGAGCGGCGTTGGATGGGCTGATCCAACTGGCTCAGGTGATGTGTGAGGGTTCTTATGGGGCGAATCGACCGCTAGAGCGGCAACCCCACACCGAGATCATCACCATCAACTCAATTGATTGTTTTGGCTATCTCAGTCGGTTTCCGGTGGTGAGTGTGGAAGGGGTGCAGGTGCGATCGAGACGACGGGGGCGGCTCGACGGCTGGGGGCGATCGACTTCCTTTGAGTGGTACACGCTTGCACCGGCTGACTACCAACTAGACTTTGAAACCGGGCAACTGAATCTCTTTGGAGTATTCAATACAGAGGCTAAAGTTAGCTATGTCAGCGGCTTTGACTTTGCTAACCCAAACCCACAAGCCAAGCAGATTAAGGCGATCGCTGGCTTAGTCCTGACCTACATGGCAAACAATCGACCGGGGCTAAACAGCTATCTGAACAATCCAGCCACGGGAACGGCGGAGAGCTTCAACTATGAATCTCTGGATAACTACCTGGGCACGCTGCTTTCACCGCTAAAGAAGTACATTCCCCGTCGTTCTGGAGGCTAGATGGCAAAGCGCAAACCGCAACGGCAACAACCGGAACAACCACGGGTTCACCCTCGCGGGTCTTCCTTTAGCTCTCTGCGCTACTCAGAATATATGTGGGGCGATGATGGAGAGGAATGCCCAACGCGATCGCCGGAGCTGGCAGCCGAGCTAATCAATCACTGCCCTGAAGCTGCCAGTGCCCTAGAAGTTACCTGTGCCTATGCTCTGAGTAGTGGGACGGGTGATGAGATGGGCTTTGTAGTAGAGCTAGACCCGAATAACCCGCAGCCGGGGACGGTGGCGATTGCCTCTGACGTGCTGAGCCGATGTTTCACCCTGATCGACTATTGGCAAATCATTTGGCGAATGCTGGCGTGGGGCGATGCCTTCGTGCTGATGGACATCGACACCAAACAGCGGCAGGTTGTAGGCTGCAAGCTACTCCCAACCTGGCAGATTCATCGGATGGAGGATGACTTTGGGGTGTTGTCGGGGTTTGAGCAGCGCTGGGCTAGGAACAAGGTTTATATCCCTGCCTTGAGCATGGTGCAGTGGAGCTATAACAAGCGGCACAGATATGGGCGATCGCTCTATCACGAGGCACGGCGCGACTGGGCAAAGATGAAGGAGGGGGATGAGGATCTATCGGTGGCTAGTCGGTCATCCGCCATTCAGCCGAATTTGCACATTATGCCGCCTGGGGTGGATGAGAACTATAGACGGGCATACAAAGAAGACCATGGGGCACGACGCAAACAGGGTTTGATTCCTGATTTCTATTTACTGCAAGGGGCGGAAATGCGGAAGCCTGCGGGAATTCCGAGTAGCTTCCCTCTCAATGGGCTGATTGATTATGTGAACCTCAGACGGCTGCGGATTGCGGCGCGATCGCGTGTACCGCTGTATCTGCTGGGGATTGACCAGAAGTATGCCTCTGAGATTGCCATGCAAGCCGCGATCGCGTTTGTGATGCACGTTGGAGCGGTGCGGCAGTTGTTGGCTCAGGGGTTGCGGCAGGTGATTAATACGGAGTTGGCATTGCAGGGGGTTCCGGCTCCTTGGCACTACCGGATTACGTTTCCGAAGATCAATGTGAACCCGTGGGCAGCGGCGATCGATGAGGAGGTGGATCAGCCTGGGGTTGAGGATGTGGATGGCTAAGTAGAAAAGTTATGAATTATGAGTTTTGAGTTTTGAGTTGGCAAGCCCTAACTCACGACTCAAAACTTGGGCGATCGCTCTAACCATTGGCTCAGATCAGCCAAGGTTGCAAAATTCAATAATGCCTCTCCTAAATCCTCTAGTTGAGTGAGGGTGAGGGCTTGAATTTGGGCTTTTGTTGGGGTTGGTATTTCGCCGACTTTTCGAGTGAGTTGGCGGAGGACGAGCGATCGCTCCCCTTCTAGTCGTTCTTCTTGACGAATTTCTTCGCGTAGTTTTTGGCGCATTTCCTCGCGCACTTGCTGAAGTGCTTCCTCGCGAGCTTCTTCGCGTAATTCCTGATAGATTACAGATTCTTGCATCAGTTCTCTCCGCAATACTCGTCGAATCACTTGCTTGTCTAATACTAACCCGGCTAATATGCCGCTGGCGGCGGACAGGTTGCTTTGTTGCTGTCGAGTTGGTAGGGCATCGATGGTGGCTGCTACTTGGCGCAACACGGCGGTGCGGTCGCTTGCCTGACTCAACACCGCGTAGGGCAACAACCCTGGACGTTGAAAGAAAATCTCGGTGGGCTGCTCCCACAATCGCACGACTTCAAACTCGTGGCGCAGGCGGTTGGCGATGAAGCTGGTTTGTTGAACAATCTCAGAATCGGTAGGACGCAAGTAGATCACCACTTGCACTAAGCGTTTTCGAGGAAAGCGTCTGAATACCCGCAGGGCGTAGTCTGCCATGCGGAAGGGCATAGTGGAATCTGGATTGGTCTGGAACTCGCAGTGGAGAACCACATCAGCCGATTGCAGCAGAATCAAGGCATCGGCGCGAATGGGTTCGAGGGAGAGTTCGGAGGGGCTGAGTTCGGTGAGGGCGATCGGTTCCCCGATGAGCCAAGTGGCAAAGTCGGGGGAGTATTGCTCGATGAGGAATTTGGAAACGTTGTCGAACATGGTGCAATTGTACCAATGAGCAGCCCTCTCTACTCCCTGGTAGCCAGCAAAGGCATCAAAATACGATCGATGGTGCGTTACGTTATCGCCAACACACCTCGTAACTTGAAGATGTAGCTGAAATCCCTTGGAATAGGATTCTCACATATCAAATTCTTTATTTTGGGTATCAATAGCGTTCGAGCGTTCGTAAGATAATCAGTTAGGTTTGAACTAGTTGCGTTTCTGCTTTCCACCTAAGAGCTTATAGACTCCATACCCGATCGCTCCGGCGGCAGCAACAGGGGCTAGAGCAACTACCGCAGTACCAGCAATAGCACCTCCACCGACAACGCCCCCAATACCAGCAAGAGTACTCATAATCGCAGCACCAGACGCGCCACCAGCCACAGTTACAGCACCAGCACTCGCTACACCAAAAGCAGCACTAATTCCTGTAGCCGTTCGTGCCACTGTACGGGCGGTACGTTCCTCTTCAACCAATCCTGGTTCATCTTTGAACAGAGTGTTATTGATTATCACTGCACCAGCATAGGCTGGTCCTGCGGCTAATACTGCTGGTCCTGCTGCCATGCCGCCCCCAACTACACTACCTGCCGCAGCAAGACCAGCCGTGATTCCTGCGCCTGATGTTGCTGCTACAGATAAACCTGTTGCTGCGCTAACCGCTGCACTAGCGGCTGCACCAGTATTCACAACAGCTTGAACTGTCTTGATATCTTTGCGAACCTCGTTCACCTTCGCAGCTTTGTCAGCGATGTCTTTTACGTCCACAGTTTGGTTTCCTTCAGCAAAGAACTGTTAATCACGGTTACAGTCCAAGCAATCAATAAACAGCTTAAGTGCAGCAGAATTGGCAGATTCTAACAATACTCAAACAGTGGCATGAAGCTTAAGTGAAGGGGTACATCTCACTAGCCCACTGCTAGTCTTGGGTTGGTGTGGTGCGGCATTGCTTAGTTCGCCTTACCCTTTCAACTCTGAAACTCAATGGTTCGACCTCACAACCGCAAGTGTCAGTCCTGGAATGAGACGTTTCAGCTTCAGAACTCGACGATTCGACCTCAGAACTTGATAATTTGACTTCAGAACCGCAAGTGTCAGCCTCAGAACTCGACGATTCGACCCCAGAACTGAAATATTGAACTTCGGAACTCGGAAGATGAACCTTTGAACTAAAAAAATGCAGCTCAGAGGTCAATCGATCGAGCTTTTCACTCCAATCATTGCCTGCTGAACTGCATCCTTCAGGATTTGAGCCAGACTTTAGCGGTTGACTAATTGAGCATCGCTGGATTGTGCCAGGAACTTCTCCAACTCCGTCAACGCCTCCGCATCCACCTTGGTTTGCATTGGGCAAAACTTGGGACCACACATCGAGCAAAACTCAGCCGTCTTGTAAATATCGGCAGGCAGGGTTTCGTCGTGGTATTCCTTGGCGCGATCGGGGTCGAGGGACAACTCAAACTGGCGATTCCAGTCAAAGTTGTAGCGGGCGCGGGAGAGTTCATCATCGCGATCGCGGGCTCCCGGTCGATGGCGGGCGATGTCGGCGGCGTGGGCGGCGATCTTGTAGGCAATTAAGCCGTTGCGCACGTCTTCGGCGTCGGGTAAACCCAAGTGTTCCTTGGGAGTGACATAGCAGAGCATGGCGGTGCCATACCAACCCGCCATTGCCGCGCCGATCGCCGAGGTGATGTGGTCATAGCCCGGTGCAATATCCGTCACCAAGGGACCCAAGACATAGAAAGGCGCTTCGGAGCATTCCTCCATCTGCTTGCGGACGTTGAATTCGATCTGATCCATCGGTACGTGTCCGGGACCTTCCACCATCACCTGCACATCGTCTTCCCATGCCTTGCGGGTTAGCTGTCCCAGGGTTTTGAGTTCGGCGAGTTGGGCAGCGTCGGAGGCGTCGTGCTGGCAACCGGGACGCAGGGAATCGCCCAGGCTGAAGGAAACATCGTATTTTTTGAAAATCTCTACGATGTCGTGGAAGTGGGTGTAGAGCGGGTTTTGCTTGTGGTGGTGCAGCATCCAACGGGCGAGAATGCCGCCGCCACGGGAGACAATGCCCGTGAGGCGATCGCGCACCAAGGGCAAATGCTCGATCAAAATCCCCGCATGGATGGTCATGTAATCCACGCCTTGCTGGGCATGGGTTTCGATGATGTGCAAGAAGTCATCGGCGGTGAGGTTTTCCACATTGCCATGCACACTTTCGAGGGCTTGGTAGATGGGAACGGTGCCGATCGGTACGGGAGAGGCATTGATGATCGCCGTACGAATTGCATCCAGGTTGCCGCCACCTGTAGACAGATCCATCACCGTATCGGCTCCGTACTTCACTGCCAGATGCAGTTTCTCTAGCTCCTGCGCCCCATCAGAGGAATTGGGCGATGCGCCGATGTTGGCGTTGACTTTGCACTTGGTGGCAATGCCAATCCCCATTGGTTCGAGATTGGTGTGGTTGATGTTGGCAGGGATGATCAAGCGACCCCGCGCCACTTCGGCTTGAATCAAATCTACTGGTAAATTCTCCCGACGAGCGACGTAGTGCATCTCTTCGGTGACAACGCCTTGGCGAGCATAGTGCATTTGTGACACGTTCGCTTGACCGCGCCGCTGAGCGACCCATTCTGTCCGCATATAAAATTCCTCTAAATCAACAGCTTCCCTTCACCGGTGCTAACCGGACTCAGGTTCTAAGGGTGTATTCTCAGCCTGGACGTTAGCTCAGGCACCCCTAGCTTGTGGTTTATCCTATCACCAATGAGGAGGGAGGGGAGGGAGGTTTTCAAATCTTGAGACTAACCTTCGCAGATTGCTTGTACTTCCCAAAACCTGACAGACGACGGTAGCATAGAGCCGCATCACTCACTCAACTGCATGAATCAGTCTGACCTGAGCCAACCCCAACGCACCACCCTGATTAGCTGGCTATTCCTGGCTCCGGCTTTAGGATTACTGGCTGTATTTGTGTTGTACCCGATCGCTATCTCTTCTTCCTCAGCTTCACCACAGGCAGTTTTACCCGTGCGGGGGTGCAATGGGTGGGGGGGCGAAACTACTGGCGATTGCTGCTCAATCCAGTAGTTTGGCAGGTGGTGGGGAATACGGTTTACTTTACCGGGGCAACGGTGATTCCCAGCGTGGGAATTCCTTTAGGGTTGGCGGTGTTGTTGAATCGGGCGGTGGCGTTGCGGGGCGTCTTGCGATCGGCATACTTTATCCCCTCGATTACGTCGCTAGTGGCGGTAGGCTTAGGATTTCGCTGGCTATTTCAAACCAATGGCGTGGTGAATGGGTTACTGGAAGCGATCGGACTCCCGGCAATTCCCTGGCTGGGCAGCCCGGTGTGGGCAATGCCCGTGCTGATTTTATTGAGTGTGTGGAAGCAACTGGGATTTAATTTGGTGGTATTCCTAGCCGGGTTGCAGACGATTCCCCGCGATCGCTATGAAGCCGCCCAACTCGATGGAGCCACCGCATGGCAACAGTTTCGCTACATCACGATTCCTGGACTGCGCCCCACCCTAATTTTTGCGATCGTCACCACCGCCATCTTCACCCTACGCAGCTTCGAGCAACCCTACATCATCACCGGCGCGGCCCCTCAACTCCACCAACCTCCTGGTCTACTACATCTACACCGAAGCCTTCGCCCAATTTGACTTTGGCTACGCCGCCGCCGCCGCCACCGTGCTACTGGCAATCGCCCTACTCCTGGTCTACGTGCAACTGCGGCTCTCAATCGACACAAACGAAAAAGAGTAAGGAAAACACACCCCATCTCTTAAAAAAACCTTAAAAGTCAACTTAGTAGTCTAAACAATGGGTCATCGCTAAAAACGATGATTAATTCTTCAACCTGTTAGTTCCACCCTAAACCTGACTGCCCCTTTTGGAGGGGGTCTGGG
>JAAUSV010000262.1 GCA_012032525.1 Leptolyngbyaceae cyanobacterium SL_7_1 | reverse complement strand
GACTCGCCGCGATCGCCTTCACCCAACCGCACCGGCAGCACGTGAGCCGTCCACCGCCAATCACCACACCGAGAAAACTTGCTAGCAATAGTGCACAAACCGCGCCTGCAAACACTGCTCGTAGCGATCGCGCATTGCTGCCGAGGGCGATCGTCGCCAGTTGGCTCTTGTCTCCCAACTCTGAGACAAAAACGGTGATAAAGCTGAGTCCTAACAAATGCCAGTCCATGCCAGCTAACCCTGCATCACATCGCGCAACAACAACATAGCAATTAGCAATAAAAACCCTGCGGTTGCCAGCTCCAAGGTTTTAGGTGAAACGTGCTTGGATAACCACCGTCCCAACAACACACCCACCAAACTGGTTGCCACAAGAGCGCTCCCTGCTCCCAGAAACACGATCCAGGGGGACTGACACCCGGCACTCATCAACAGCGTAGTGACTTGGGTTTTGTCGCCCAGCTCTGCTAAAAAGACCGTGACAAAGGTGGAGGCGAAAATCTGTAGCTCCTGCCCCGCCGTCAATGGGGACGACTCTACCGCAGGAGGAGGGGTAACTTCAGTAGTGTCAGTTGCAAGGGATTCAGGAGAGACCGTAGGAGATTCGGCAGGGGGGATCAGTAGGGAAGATGAATTCACGGGTCGTCAACACGCTGGTTTTCATATTCCTTTCATTATTATTCATAACGCTGTGTAACGCAACCGCGATCGAAAATTCCCTCCTACAACCCGATCGCCCGATCAAAGCGCAACTGTTCTAAACTGCGATCGCCATACACCCCTTCGATCTGCTGGTGACAGCAATCGATGGCAAAGTCGTTCAATTCCTCCGGCTCAATTCCATAGAGATCGTGAAACACCCCCGCCTCCACTCGACAAAACCGGGGACGATTGGGGTAAATTTGGCACTCCCGTGTCTCATGGTCAAAGTTGACGCACCAGCCATCCACCCCCACCATACTGAGATAGAGTGCCAACTCGTCGTCGGATAGGTATTGATCAAGGTCCGGGCGATCGCCCGGATCAAGGTGGCAACACGCCCCACACTGCTTCACACACTGCCAAGTCGCCATTGATGCCCCACCCTTCTTACAGTTCGCTCTTTTTACAACTCGCTTTTCTTGATCCTAATTCACCCAACCCTGATTTTAGAATGCCTTCGGTGCGTTACGCTGCGCTAATAGCACCCCAGCCCAGCTAATCGCTAACTGCTAACTGCTAATTACGCGGTGTGCATATTGATGACTGAAAATTGATGGCTGAAATGCCACCCCACAAGGCATTAGAGGAATACGCACACCGCGCTAATTACTAATCGCTTCCCCAGACTGTTCCATAAGAAAAGCCTGGTAAGCCCCCCTACCAGGCAGTATTTCTCAACTTGTCTACGTGAAAACTTGATGGCTCTAGTGAGCTTTTACAACCTGCTCATGCAGCTCAACCCCGCGATACTTGCCAATGACCTTACCTTCCACTGTGGCGACGGTTGGAATATTGGCTGCGTAGGTGACACCGCGATAGTTCAATTTCATTGCTGTAACCTCCTGTGTTCATGTTTATAGAATAGCCGGGGCGATCGTTACATCACTTCATACCCCTGTCTCATCTAGTTGGGTGATTTGTCGGACAACGGTGGGGTGAGGCATGGTTAAGCCGATTGGCAAAGCGGGCATCCTGATGGCGTCGCTTTATCAAGAGTTTATGAAGATGCACTACCGTCCCGCCTTTTACAGAAGGGCGCGTCCTGATCACCAGTCCCCTCAGGTACGGAATGGGTTTACTACGCTGGAACTGCTGGTTGTGGTGGTGATGGCTGGCAGTTTGATGACGATCGCCGCCCTCTCCTGGATCTCATTTCTCAATGCACGCACGCTCAGCCAGGCTCAAGACCAAGCGTTGCAATTGATTCGTCAAGGTCAAGCTGAGGCAATTCGCCACAAAATTCCCTGGCAAGCCACTTTCCGGGAGGTGAACCACCAGTGGCAGGGCACAACCCACAATGCCGATTCGCTGCCCAGTGAGGGAGCGTGGATACCCTTTAATCCCACAACTACAGTTGATAGAACGCGATCGAATTTGTATCGATCGTCGAATGGCTACTACCGAGTGCAATTTGATCATCATGGGCGGGTAAATGGACAATTGGGCAAGCTGACGTTCATGAATATACGTGGTGGACGGACGAAGCGCTGTGTGGTTGTTTCAACGTTACTGGGAGCGCTGCGCAAAAGTAGCCAGTGTTGACGAGGCAAATCCCACTCCGCGTTATGCCGTTGCTTGACAAAATCCTGCTGTCCCAGATTCCCGGCTTTTTGAAAAAGCCGGGAATCTTTGTTTTCCCCAACCTACGTAACCCGATCGCCCTGATTCTCAAATTTTCCTGACAAAACCTAGAGCAAAATTAAGTTTGTTTTAATTTTTGCAACGGGTTCATCCCCCATCCTAGAAATGTAGCGTCTTTCAATGTAAACCATGTCAATTCACTCCCTCCTCTTGCTGCTGCGGCGGTTGTCTCTGGTATCCCTCACCACTGTTGCCGTTACCTACGGCGGGTTACGCCTCACCAGCAGTTTGGCGGCGGAACGAGCCACGCCAGCCGCCTCAGAGTTTCCCGATCCGATGACCGATGCGATCGCCGCCGCCACGTCCACTCAGCAAGTTGCCGTGTTTGCGGGTGGCTGCTTCTGGGGAATGGAAGGGGTGTTTGAGCATCTCAGGGGCGTGTCTGAAGTGGAAACCGGGTACAGCGGTGGCAGTGCCGAAACCGCCACCTACGAATTGGTCAGCCGTGGGGAAACTGCCCACGTAGAAGGGATCAAGATCACCTACGACCCGTCCCAAATTTCCTACGGGCAACTGCTAAAGGTGTATTTTGCCATCGCCCACGATCCCACCCAGCTCAACCGCCAAGGTCCCGATGAAGGACCCCAGTATCGATCGGCAATCTTCTTTACCGACGACGAACAACAGCAGGTCGCCCAAGCCTACATTGATCAGTTGAACCAAGCAGAGGTGTTTGACGACCCGATCGTCACCGAGCTTGCCCGCTGACGGAGTTCTACGCCGCCGAGGACTACCACCAAGATTTCGTCACCCGCAACCCCAACCATCCCTACGTGGTGGTCCACGATTTGCCCCAGATCGAGCGGCTACGGGTGCAACTCCCAGAGCTTTATCAGGAGCGTTGAGCCGGGTCAAGCATTAGATAAATTGCCCAGATCGCCATTGCCCGCAGGTAATGGCTGGCTCGAAAGGTCTTGGCGGCGGTGATGGCTTCTGGGGTGCGAAATTGCAGCCCGTGTTCGTACACCTGACGCACCACCGCCTCTGCCAACCGCAAGCCCTGCTCGCGCCGTTGCATTTGTACCAAGAATGCGGCAATCCCAAAGTTGATGCCCGTCCACACCTCCAAGGGGTGGGTGTCCTTGGGGTTAACGGGGGAGCCATCGGGTCTGACTCCATTCGCTGCGCCCAATTCACCATTGTGGAACTTGAGGAAACAGGCGTCGTACACCGCATCCAAAGCAGAATGGGTACAGTCGATCGGCACAATATCCGGCAATCCCAACAAGCGGGCGTAGAATTGCCCACAGAGTTGATCCGCCATCACCACATCCGAGCCACTGCCACTATCTAGGCGGTAGTAGGCTCCATTCCACAAGCTCTCCTGATAAAGCGGACGAGCCTGTTCTAACCATTGGGTATACGTGGCGATCGCCGTTCCCAAATCAGGAGTAACCTTACCATTCCCATTTGTATCTTGCTGTTTGAGAATAGTGGCAATGGCGATCGCCGCCTCCAACGCCGCCAACCACAAGCCCCCACAGTAGGCACTAATCCCCTGCAACCGCCAATCATCAAAGGTCTGATCCGGCGCACCGGAGTTTTCAGGAATACCGTCTCCGTCGTAGTCAAAGGTTTTCACGTAGTCCAGTGTGGCAACGACAGCGCCCCAACACTCGGCTAAAAACGCCGTATCCTGACTGCCCGTTAGCAGATAGTCTCGGTAGACTTGCAGGACAAAATCGCAACTCAGGTCCTTCCAAAGATTGCAATCTTGGTAGCTGGTGTAGTTGGTTTTTTCCCAGGGATGTTCATTCGGCGCACCCAGATCGTGGGGCGTGGCGTTGCCAGCTTTGCGGATGGCGATCGGGCTAGGAACCCCCAACGTATGGTAGTAGCCAATCACCCGTGGCGTCTCGTCTGCCCTGGGAATCGCCCTGGCAAATGCCCGAATCACCGATTTCTCCAGTTCGGGAAACAGCATCAGCAGGGCAAAAGAACCATACAGCCGCACATCCAAGCTTTCATACCAGCGGTAGTCCAGGCATTCTAGCACCGCAAATTGTCCAACCGGATCGTCCTCCGTTGCCGCACTCCACAACGTTCCCCCTTGGGTCAGGTCATACAGTTCGTTGAACAGCGCCATTTTGAACCAATCCGGCAGGTCGGGACGTTCTAGAATGGGGGCTTGCCATTGCTGGATTTGCTGGTGCCAGGTTTGGTAGTGGGTGAGGGCAGTGGTGGCGATCGCCCACGCATGACACCCCTCCCGTCCAAAAAAATCGGTGTAACGGCGGTAATACTCCACCCCGGCGGCAAACTCTGTCACGGGCAAATCCCACGCCAACGCCATGGGAATCTGTTTCGTTTCTCCCGGTTGCAGCGTCAAGCGCAGGGCGATCGCCACCCCCACCTGTTCCCCCGATCGCGCTGGGGTTTCGTCATTTTGGTTAGGGAGAGACCCGTCTTGGGCGAACGATCGCCACAGATCCGATCCGTCTCCCTGAGGATTCCAGCGGGTGTGATAAAAGATTTCACAGTCCGTGGGTAAGGTGGCGATCGCCCATTGCCCCTCGCCTTCGCCGGGCATCAGGGCTTGCCGTTCCCGATCCATCACACACCCCCACAACTCGATCCTGTGCCCAGCGGTTAAAACTCCCAACGCTGTCCCCCAGACGCGGCTTGTAGTCATACACCGGGCTGCCATCGTCCCGCACTTGCACAGTGGGAGACTTGACCGTGTTGGTAAACCAGCCCACCATAGTTTGCCAAGTCACCATGACGCTGAGGGTGATCGGCTCCGCCGTGGGATTGTGAGCCGTCCACTCAAATAGGGCGACGGGATAGCTGGTCTCCTGGTAGTTGTCTGCCCAGATCGGGGAGAACTGCTCACAGGTAATCGCGGCGGCAAACACGTTCTCATAGACAAACCAACTGCGTGGGTAGAGCGCATGGTACGTCCCGGTGGTTTGCATCGGTGAACTGCCCGGATACCACTGCCACGCTGCCAAAACTACCATCTGTGGTGCTTCGGTAGACAACGCATAGGCATGGGAGCGATCGCCCACTTGCTCAAACACACTAAACTGGCAGGCAGGCATCGATTGGAACACGTGCTCCCCCCCATCGACATGCCAAAGGTTGAACTCTCCCCGGTGCGATCGCCCAATGCACCCCGCCCCAAAACCACCCAAGGGCATTCCATGCCACGCTCCGTCGTCTAAATTGCTGGCATAGCGCACCGTATAGGGTTGCTCCCAACCCAGTCCTAGAGGGCGATACCAGGCACAGGGGGGAATCGAATTCGCAGAAGAATTAATCATCTCAAAATTTTACCGATCTTCAGGAACCATCGCTTGATTAATTCGTCATTTCTCTGAGAGACATCTTGTCTCTGTCGAGAGGCTGGGGGGGCTAGCCTCTCGACACCCCATTGTTGGGGGTTTTTTAGCTGCGGATTTTTCCTACCCTTGTTGCGAAATCTGTTAGAGGAACCGCCAAAGAAACCGCCAAAGAAACCGCCAGAGGAACCGCCAGAGAGCCGCCCAAAAAGTAGCAATTCCCGAACGTTAGTCGTATCAAAAGCTGCTCTAGAATGAAATCACAGACTACCTCCGGCGTTGCTGCTGTTCTGCATTTCTCAGTCACGCCGAGCGTCATTTATTGATTGAGAGCGATAGACCGATGGGATTCTTTGATTCAGAGATTGTGCAACAGGAAGCTCGGCAGTTGTTTGACAGCTACCAATCGCTGATGCAACTGGGAAATAGCTATGGCAAGTTCGATCGCGAAGGCAAGAAGCTATTTATCGAACAAATGGAAGCGATGATGGAGCGCTATCGCATCTTTATGAAGCGATTTGAGCTATCGGAAGATTTTATGGCACAGATGACGGTAGAACAACTCAAAACCCAGCTCAACCAGTTTGGCGTCACTCCCCAGCAGATGTTTGACCAAATGCACTACACCCTGGAGCGAATGAAGGCTGAGCTAGAACGCCAGCCCTAACTAAACGGCTCAGTTGGCGGTGGGGCGCTCAAAGTGGGACATGGGGCGGAAATCTTCTACTGGCACATCGGAGAGGGCTTGGTTCATAAAGTCGCGCCAGATGGGAGCCACGTTTTCGCCTCCAGTTGATCCCGATCGCAAGGGGCTATAGTCATCGTTGCCCACCCACACTGCAACGGATAACTGAGGCACATAACCGACGAACCAAATATCCCGCTCTGACGACGTGGTGCCAGTTTTGCCAGCGGAGGGGCGATTGAGCTGGGCGTTTCTGCCTGTCCCGGCAGTCATTACGCTCTTCAGCGTGTCATTCAGTGCGGCGACTGCCCACGGGTCGAGCACCAATTGGGGACGGGGGCTGTTGTCGAGAATTACTTGCCCCGTGCTATCTGCCACCTGCACGATAAAGGTAGGGTCGGAGTGCCAGCCGCCATTGGCGAAGGTGGCGTAGGCTCCTGCCATTTCCATTGGCGTCAGATCGACCGCACCCAAGGGTAAGGAAATGACGGGTTCCATCGGACTCTTGATCCCCAGAATCCGGCAAATCTCGATCACCCGACTAACCCCCACTTCCTGCCCCAAACGCACCGCCGGAACATTGCGGGAGAGGGCTAGGGCTTTGCGGATTGGCATCGGACCGGAGAAGCCGCCATCGTAATTGCGGGGGTAGTAGGTTTCGTAGCCATCGGGGTAGGATACGGGTGAATCATTGATGATCGATTCGGGGGTGT
>JAAUSV010000261.1 GCA_012032525.1 Leptolyngbyaceae cyanobacterium SL_7_1 | reverse complement strand
CAAGACGTACTTGATACCATCAAGAACCTGCATCAACGCGGCTTTGCTCCGGCAGGCGAGTGGAGTCGAGCAGTCGCCTGTCCCACCGCTGACGAGGTGATGCAGCGAATAGTAGTGAGTCTGCCCACCGATTGTGTGCTGAGCATCTTGACCAAATATTTCAGTTGAGCTAGTTATCCAATGCTTGTGAGGCAAGTAAATCTTTGCCCCACAAGCATTTGGGGCATGTTCATCATTTTGATCAGTGCGATCGCCTCGCTCGTGTCTGTCCTGGTTGTGGGGTCGCAAGCGGGACTAGAAAATTACAATCTCTGCCTGCATGTGTTGCTTCGGAGAACCCGTTTGTTACAAAACAGTCTCTACGAAACGGCTCAGCCATTCTCAAATCAACCCAAAATACGGAAGACCCTAATCAGCAGTGTAGAAACCCCCTCTGGTTGCTGGCGATCGCTTACAGGAAAATGAACACAGTAAGAAGTCCATTTGTGAAAGGAAACCCAATTTCCGACTTCTTAATGTTCCCCTTATCGACCCTAGGAATCATTCCATGAAGACGGAAAGCCGTTCACAATTGGCTTACAGCAAGTTTATTCAACAAGTAAAAGCGGCTCAAGTTCAGCGGGTGTTGATCAAGCCCGATCGGATTGAGTACACCCTCAAACCTGAATTTGGCAATCAGCGCCACTATACCGTGCCCATTGGTCAGAGCGAGGATTTACCGACGCTGCTGGACTATCATGGCGTAGATTTCAGCACTCTTCCTGACAATGCGACAAACTCGGCTGGCATTTTGGGGTTGTTGCTGTCTACAGGCGTGTTGGTGGGTACGTTTGCCTGGTTATTGAAATTCAGTAATGCAGGCGGCGGCATGGGTGTGGGCATGGGCGTGGGCAAGAGCAATGCGCGGGTCTACAACCAGGGCAAAACTGGCGTTACCTTTGCCGATGTCGCAGGCGTCGATGAGGCAAAACAGGAATTGCAAGAGGTGGTGGACTTCCTCTCAAATGGCGAAAAATATCGCAAGATCGGTGCAAAAATTCCCAAAGGCGTGCTGCTAGTTGGACCTCCGGGAACGGGGAAGACCCTGTTGGCAAAAGCCGTGGCAGGCGAAGCTGGAGTTCCCTTCCTCAGCATGTCGGGTTCGGAGTTTGTGGAGTTGTATGTGGGGGGTTGGGGCATCGCGGGTGCGCGATCTATTCAACCGAGCCAAGCGCCAAGCCCCCTGCATCATCTTTATTGACGAGCTAGATGCGATCGGCAAAACTCGCGGCGGCGGTGTTCCCAATGGCGGCAACGACGAACGCGAACAGACCTTAAACCAGTTGCTCACCGAAATGGACGGGTTTGATGGCAACAATGGTGTGATCGTGATCGCGGCAACCAACCGTCCTGAAACCCTGGATGCGGCTTTGCGGCGTCCCGGTCGCTTCGATCGCCAAGTTCTAGTCGATCGCCCTGATAAAAGTGGCAGATCCCAAATTCTCCGGGTTCATGCCCGTCCCGTTAACCTGGGTGAAGATGTGGATTTGGAGGCGATCGCGCCCAGACCGCCGGGTTTTCTGGAGCCGACTTGGCAAACTTGGTGAATGAAGCCGCTCTGATGGCAGCCCGCAACAATCGCCAAGCGGTGTTGATGGCAGATTTTAGTGAGGCGATCGAGCGAGTGGTTGCCGGGTTAGAGAAGCGCTCTAGAGTATTGACCCCACTGGAGCGGCAAACCGTGGCATACCACGAAGTGGGTCACGCCCTGGTCGGAGCGCTGATGCCGGGGAACCACAAGGTGTCCAAAATTTCCATTGTTCCCCGTGGGCTGGGAGCGCTGGGATACACTTTGCAAATGCCGGAAGCCGATCGCTTCCTGTTGCTGGAAGACGAGTTGCGCGGACAACTGGCGACCTTGCTGGGTGGGCGATCGGCGGAGGAGATTGTCTTTGGCAAAGTCTCTACGGGGGCGAGCGATGACATCCAAAAGGCGACGGATTTGGCAGAACGCGCTGTGACCCAATATGGCATGAGTGCGACGCTGGGTCCAGTTGCCTTTGCAAAAAACTCGGCACAATTTTTGGATGACAGCAGCACTCGTCGGGCAATCAGTGCAGAGGTGGCGGTGGAAATCGATCGGCAGGTCAAGCAGACGATCGACAAAGCCCATGAGATGGCGTTGGCAATTCTACAACTGAATCGCCCACTACTCGATTCCGCAACCAAAGTTTTGTTAGAAACGGAGGTGCTAGAAGGAAATCAGTTGCAAGTGATTCTCGCTCAGGTACAAGCCCCCGCAGGGTTGAACACCTGGTTGGCGCAAGGATAACCATTCCTGTCTAGCGGAATTCCTGCTTTAGAGTCCCGCTTCTTCGAGAAGCCGGGACTCTTTGTATTCCAGAGTTAATACTCATATTAGGACTCTTACAAAAATAATCTAATCAACTTTTTTTGAGGGCGCGGCTGAGCTGCGCCCTCCAAAAAAAGTTATGGGTTTTAATTTTGTAAGGATACTTAATGTGAAGTGCCCTCAAGCGTAGGGTGGGTGAGGTAACTACGCTTCGCTCACACACCCTACAATCATGCATATCTTCATCGCAAATTAGTATAAGTTGCGAATGTTGGGGTTTTGCTACGCTCAACGCCAACCTACGGAAGTGGGCATGTTGCGCTAGCAGAAAAAAATTCCTTCAACACTCGTTGGAGCTGCTGAAGGAAATATCCAGAGAGAAAGTTGTGATTGAGCAGACTCCTCTGTCGCCCTAACTCTCTGGCTTCTTCGAGAAGCCAGAGAGCTTTGCCAACCTAGCGACTAGCACTATTGGTGGGGTTTAATGGTGCATAGCCAAAGGTGGCGTTTGCCATGCGGCACCAGATGACAACGGAATCAAAATTGGCTAGGTCGATCGCATCGGGAATCGGATAGCGTTGGGCGCCGCTAAAGTCGTGTAGGCTTCCCAAGTTAATCGCGCCTCCCAAGTTGTCGTAGGACTGGGGGGGTGTTTGGGTGGAATCGAGGAGGACGTGCAAATCGGGTCCCATATTGCTGGTGCTGAAGGCGGTGTCAAGTTCTAAATAGCGATGTCCACCCTCAGTGACGATGCGTGCTGTACCAGTCGTGGGGGCTTCCCCAGCAACAAATTCACCCGATGCGATCGCCATCGATTGCATCTGTGCCACCGTTTGCACGGTTGACTGGTTGGCGATCGCATCAGACATCGAAGCACCTGCCACCAACACGGAAGCAACACCGAGCAATACCAATCGAGTCAGTTTCATAATTCAGATTCCTTGAGTATGAGAAATGGCGAGTTGCTACAAAGTTTGACTGGGGGGCAGCAGGATGAAAATGTCAGTGGTCAAACTTTAGAACACGTCGTTATTCTGGCTTGCCGAATCAGGTGGAAAATGATTTTTGACTGAGAACTCAAAGGATAAAACTGAAATTAAGCTAAGACTTCTCTAAATCGTGACTACATTGAGGGAGTTTGATCATGTGGTAGTCTCATAGGACGATCTTAGAAAACTGGAACCCGAAAAGGCGATTTTCCCGCCTTTTCGGGTTTCGGCGGAAGATGCGAATTAAGCGACAACAAAATGTCATTACTAGTACCAAAATAAAAAAAGCAAAAGAAATTGATCATCAATGTCCCTTTAAGATAATTTCTTGCTTAGATAGTTTTTTGCCCTATATAGCAATCCTATTTCAATTGTAAGAATTTGTAGTGTGAGCGTCTCGCTCGCGTCCAGATGCGAGCGAGACGCTCACACTACGGACAATCTCACAAGGGATTTAGGATTGGCATATCGGTTCTGCTACAGATATGTAAGGAATCCCTAATCATGTTCTTGCGTAATTTTTTTTCTAAGCGTTGGTTCAAACGAGGGGTGTTGCTCACGGTGGGAGCGATCGCCACTGGACTGCTTTTACTGCTCAACAATCCTCTCCTCGGTTGGCATCCTGCTCAGGCACAGGGCACCTTTGAGGGGACTCCAGCCGCAGAACCCGCTTACTACAATCGCCTGATGTCTGTGATTGATCAAGATGGCGATCGCTTGATCGATATTTTCAAAGACATTCACCAAAATCCTGAATTGGCGTTTATGGAGACGCGCACCGCAGGGATTGTGGCGACGGAACTGCGATCGCTTGGCTATGAGGTCAAAACCGGCATCGGTGAAACTGGAGTTGTGGGGATTCTGCGGAACGGGAACGGACCAACCGTTATGTACCGAGCAGATATGGACGGATTACCCGTGCAGGAAACAACGGGACTGCCCTATGCCAGCCAGAAGCGGGCTGAGCTAGAGGACGGCAGTGAGGTATATACAATGCACGCCTGCGGTCATGATTCCCACGTCGTCTGGATGCTGGGGCTGGCGAAGGCAATGGTGGAACTGAAATCAGACTGGCAAGGAACGCTGATTTTAGTCGGGCAACCTGCCGAAGAAGGGGTTGCTGGCGCTCAGGCAATGGTCGATGATGGTCTTTACACCCGCCACGCTGTGCCTGTGCCCGACTTTTTGTTGGGAATGCACAGTGCTCCTGGTCCTACAGGCGTGGTCGCCAGCGCACCGGGGATTCAAACCGCAGGCAGCGATCCGATCGATGTACTGTTTAAAGGAGTGGGTGGGCACGGTTCCTCGCCGCATCTGGCAAAAGATCCGATTGTCATGGCTGCCCATGCAATTACCCAATATCAAACGATCGTGGCGCGGGCGATCGACCCGAAGGAAGCCGCAGTGATTACAGTCGGTTCGGTGCAGGCGGGGGAAGCCAATAATGTGATTCCAGGGGAAGCCCTGCTGAAACTGAGTTTGCGCTGGTTTAAGCCAGAAGTACGGCAAACCATGATTAGCGGAATCCAAGCGATTAATCAATCGATCGCCCGGACTTATGGAATGCCAGAAGATCAGCTTCCCACCTTAACCGCCAAAGGGGGGACAACGCCGATGGTGAACGACGAAGCGGTGATCGATCGCATCAATCCCCAGTTGGCGAACTTAGTGGGAGCCAATCGACTGATCACCCAATTTGACGGAACAACTGGCTCTGAGGATGTGCATTTGCTCAAGGGAGACAATCAAAATATTGAGTTTGGCTTTGTCTTTGTAGGGGTGGCGGAACCCGCCCTGTTTGCCAGAGCTAGGGCAGAAGGCAAAATGGTTCCCTTCTCCAACCACAACAGCAACTTCCAAGTGGATCTCAACGCCATTCCGTTTGGCACAAAAGTTGCCTCAATCATGACACTCGAATTATTGAATTAATGATGCGCGGTTTTCCCTTCAGGGTCATTGGTCTGACGGTATGGATGGTGTCGTACAACATCGGTGTGCTACCCGCTATCATGCCTGCGATCGTGCGCGATTTTAATTCGAGCGTTGGCGTGATTCAGACAGTGCTGGTGCTGTTTTCGCTAACGACCGCTGCATTTGCCCCCACCACCGAAAACCTCTGCCGCTATTTCGGTCGCACACCTGTCTTTTTGATGGGGCTGGTGCTTTACGGTCTGGGGATTGGCTTCACTGCCCTGAGTCCATCGATCGCCGTTCTCGCGATCAGTTTTGCCGTTTTAACAGGACTGGCGGCAACCCCACTGGTCAACACTCCCTGGACATTTGTGGATCTCGTTTATAGAGGCAAAACCGAAGAACAGGCAACGGTTGGGCTGATTGTGATGTCTACGTTGGGCAGTCTGATGGGGTCGCTGCTGGGAGGGTTCCTCGCTTCTCAAGTAGGCTGGCGCTGGGCATTTGTGCCGTCGCTAATTGCCCTGATTGCCATCTGGGTGCGGCGGCGACCGCTGCGTGCAGTCGCCTTTGGCGGAGCGCTCCCCAATCTCAGCCTCTACTGCGAACAGCCGATCGACTGGGTGGGCGGACTGCTGTCGTTTTGGGGCTGGGGCTGATCTTGAGCGGCATCAGTTTGGCAATGGAGTTTGGCTGGTGGGAACCAAAGCGTGCCTTCTCAATCGGTGGAGTCGTGCTGCCGCCGTTCCCTTTGTCGATCGTGCCGACCTTGATTGCGGTCGGTTTAATTGTGCTGGGCTTCTTTGGCTTCTGGCAGCGACGGCAGGCTCAAAACGGTGGAGCATCAATTTTTGCGAGGCGGGTCTGCTGCGAAAGCCGGGGTTTGTGCTAGGAATGCTGGCTGCGATGCTGCATACACTGGTTACGGCTGGGGTGCAGTTCAATCTGTTTCAATTTGTGCCCTTGGCGTTGGCACTCGACCCCTACCAAACAGCACTAACGATCATGCCCTACAACATTATGAAGATTCTGGTGGTGGTCGGGTCGCTGAAGTGGCTGCGGTTGGGCAGCGATCGCCACGGAGATACGATCCTTAATCGGTTGCCGTCCAAATTCATCGTGTTTGGTGGATTGCTGCTGCTGGCGATCGGAATATTCCTGCTACATCAAAGCCTGACGCTTCCGGTCACGCCGCTCGATTTGCTGCCCGGTTTGGTGGTGATGGGCATCGGCTCAGGCTTATTTACGCCCCACATCAGCCGTCTGACCTACACCGCAGCAGAGAACAACCGAGTCGAAGGGACAGGCATCTACAATCCGGTGCAAAATCTGGGCAGTTCATTGGGCAGAGCAATTTTGGGGACAGCACTCATCTTCTATGCATCACGCGATATTGTGGACGGGGTTTTGCAGCAGATGGGGCAGACGATCGATCCGTCCAGTCGGGTACGGCTAATCGCCACGCTGCAAGAAATGATTCAGACGCTCTCCCGACAAGAAGTAACCGCCGCCGTGGTCAACCAAGTACCGTCATCGGTTGTCCCCTTCCTCCGTCAAATCAGTCAAGAGGCGACGATCTCAGGAATGCAAACGTCTTTGCTGCTGGCATTGCTGTTCACTGGAGTGTGTTTTGTGCTTTCAGCGTCCCTCCCCAGATATCCGTCCCACGATGCGGAAGAGAATGCCTAAGAGGATGTCTGAGAAGTGATAATTGTGCTCCGAACCGCCCCCCAACCCCCCAAATTGGGGGCGTTCAATCCGTTCTTTGCTCAAAGTCCCCCAATTTTGGGGGATTTCAGGGGGCTGGAACATGCAGGCAATTCAGATACTCTC